>NZ_CAAAFS010000168.1:0-901 GCF_900634755.1 Protofrankia symbiont of Coriaria myrtifolia | reverse complement strand
GTGGTATGCCAGGTCAGCCCCGGTCGAGGAAGCTGGCGATCAACGCGGCCGTCTCCTGTTCGCCGGAGGCACGGGCAATCGTCTCGGACTCCTTGTCAAGATGCTCCTCCAGGGTGCGGGCCCACGAGGCTCGCACGAGCCCGCGAGCCGCGCCGAGCGCGTGGGCCGGCCGGGCTGCCAGACGCGCGGCGGCGGCCCGGGCCGCGGTGGCGACCTCGGCGTCCTCGCAGATTTCCGAGACGATCCCCAGGGTCTGTGCCCGTGCGGCGTCGAGCGGCTCGGAGGTGAGGATCAGCTCGATCGCGCGTCGTTGGCCGACCGTGCGGGGCAGGAGCCAGGAGAGACCGCCGTCGGGGGTCAGACCGACGGAGGTGTAGGCGGTCACGAACCGGGCGGACGCGCCGGCGACGACGAGGTCCGCGCCGAGCACCAGCGAGAGCCCGATGCCGGCGGCCGCGCCCTGGACGGCCACCACGACGGGCTTGGTCAGCGCGTCGAGTGCCTTCACGGCCTCGTGGGCCGCGTTGGCGAGCGAGGAGACGAAGGCCGGCCGGTCAGGTGCCGCGCCCATCGCCGCCAGGTCACCACCGGCGCAGAAGAGCCGGCCCGCGCCCTGGAGCAGGACGACGTTCGCGGCGCTGTCCGTCGCGGCCCGCTCGATCGCCTGGTGCAGTGCTCGGGCGGTCTCCACGTCGATCGCGTTGGACACGTCCGGGCGGTCGAGGGTCACCTCGGCGACCCGCTCCCTGACGTCGTACCGGACGACGCCCCCGAAGACGGTCGGGGTCGGGCTGATGCTCGTGGAGGCGGTGCTCACGAATCGATCTCCTGAGATGTGGACGACAAGCCTGCGGTCAATGTTGACCGCAGATTCGAGGCGAGGCAATCTTGTGGTCTAGTG
>NZ_CAAAFS010000167.1:0-60377 GCF_900634755.1 Protofrankia symbiont of Coriaria myrtifolia | reverse complement strand
TCGTGTCCGGGGCGTTGGGGCTGAGCCCCCAGAAAAGCTGCGTGGTGAGCAGCCCAATGACATGGATCAGCACCATGTTCAGCATCATCGATTTCGCGGTGTTCTTGCCGACTCCGACGGATCCACCGCTGGCGGTGTAGCCGTAGTAACAACTGACGAACACGATCGTCGTGCCCATCGACAACATCTTGATCATTGAGAAGAGAAAGTCGAGCGGATTCTGGTAGAGCCAGAAGATGTAGTTGTAGCCACCAGCGGACACCCCGCCCAGCTGCACGACGGTCACCAGGTACATCGATATGTACATGAGCCCGAGCCCGACCGTGAACAGGAACGGCATCGCTATCCAGGCGGCCATGATCCGGGTACCGACCAGATAGCTGCGCGACCTGACGCCCATGACCTCCATGGCGTCGATCTCGTCGGCGATCCGCATCGAACCGATCTCGGCGACCAGCCCGCAGCCGACCTTCGCCGCGAAGATGTAGCCGTACATGTACGGCGCCATCTCACGCAGCGAGCAGTAGGCGTTGAAAATACCCGAGTACAGCGGGGCGCCGATCTGCTTGAGGGTGTAGCTGGCCTCCAACCCGCACTGCATCCCCATGATGAACTGCATCGACCAGATGATCAGGCCGCTGGACAGTATCAGGATGCCGGCCTGGTGGAAGACCTCCGAGGCGTAGTGACGGATGTCGCCGAAGTCACGAATGGTCCGGGCAGAGAACTGGGCAATCTCGCCACCGGTGGTGACGGCCTGTTTCACCCCACGCTGCATACCGCCCAGCGTGATCACAGTATCCTGCGGCTTCGGTGCCGCAACCCGCGGCTGCCCGAGCCGGTCGAACTCGTCCACGGGGGTGGTCATGGCTTGTCCACTGGGGTGGTCATGGTCGCTCTCGGCCCTTACTTGAAGACCTGCATGTCGGGGTTGAGCCCGAGCAAGATGGTTGTAAAGACGTAGTTGAAGATCCAGATGGCGGCGAAGGAGATGACCACGGCCTGGTTGACCGCGCGTCCCACACCGATCGGCCCGCCCTGGGTGTGCAGGCCCTTGTAGCAGCACACGACTCCGATGAGCAGGCCGAAGATCGTCGTTTTCGCGACGCTGGCCCACACGTCGGTGACGGTGGCATTGGCGAAGAAGTTCTCAAAGAACGCGCTGCTGTTGGCGCCGAGCACCCACACCGAGGCCATGTAACCGCCGAGCACACCGAACGCGAGCGCGACCAGGTCGAGCAGCCCGGTCATGAGCGTGATCGCCAATACCCGTGGGACGATCAGGGTGCGGATGGGATCGACGCCGAGCACCTCCATCGCGTCGATCTCCTCACGGATCCGGCGCGCGCCGAGGTCCGCGGTCATCGCGGTGCCCATGACACCGGCGACCACCATCGCGTTGATCCACGGGGCGAACTCGCGGACGCTGGCCATGATGAAGAAGGAGCCGAGACGTTCGGGGATACCGAAGAGCAGGAAGAGGTTGCCGCCCTGCAGGCCCGGCGCGCCGAAACCGAACGCCGTACAGGACACCATCATCGGTATCCAGCACAGCTTGAGAATCTCGAACATCTGGTCGCGCACTTCACCCCAGTAGCCGACAGGGTGACGGATCGCGCTGCCGAAAACCTGCCCAGCCAGCTGCACCATCTCCCCGCCCTGCTGCAGCGGCCGCCGCACGGCGCCAACCCATTTCGGCGCCTTGTTCCTGCGCACCCTGCGGCGGCTGCCAGGAACCGACGGGGCGGTCACAGCCGGTACGCTCATGCGCGCTCACCCGCCGACCGCACGCCAACGCGGCCACCGCGGCCGCGGCCGGCCGTAGCGCCGCTACTGCTGACGCCACCATGTCTGGCAGCACCACCGCGACTGTTGGCGCCACCACGGTTGGCGCCACCACGGTTGGCTGCACCACTGTGGCTACCAGCGCCACCACGGCTACCAGCGGCACTGTGGCTGTTACCGCCGCTGCGGCCGCTGCCGGGCGACCGCCGCCGGGTAGCCACCGAGCCGGCCACGAACCCCACGATCACCGCGGCCGCGAGAGTCATCGAGATCTGCGCCGGATTCCGTCCAGCCTGCGCCAGCAGTACCAGCGGAAGCACCAGCAGATAGGCGCCGACCGCGGCCAGCGCACCGTGCCGCCCACCATCGGTGGTCGTTCCCTGACGCAGAGCCGCCACCACGAAAGCGGCCGCGGCCGAGCCGGTGAGGACCAGCGCGCCAAGCGCCCCGGACACCGTCGCCACGGCGGGGGCGACGAGCCCGCCGAGGACGAGCACGGTGAACCCACGCGAACTCCCGCGCACCACAGCGACCATGTCCACGCCGTCGAGCCAGCCGCCCACCGGGGAACTGATCATGCCATGCCTCCTTTCGTCGACGCACCGAGTCGGCCGGCGATATGACTGCCGCACGCGGCGGACCGCGGGCGCGTCACGGTTCATCACGGCCGCCGTCCCGGCAACCAGGTAATCCAGGGCGAAAAGCGGGCGCGAGCATTCACGCCCGCTCTGGCCAGGCTCACCAACCACCGGCGGAGATCCTCGACGAGATGGCCGCGGACAATACCTGTCCCAGCACGCGTCCGAAGGTCTACCAGCACGGCAGCATCTCCTCCTGTGATGCCATCGCCGACCGGGATTGTTGCGGTATTCGCGTTGCCGGGAACAGTTCGGCGAGGCAACGCGCCAGGAACGAACGGTACCGTTTTGTGCGCCGGATCACATCTCTCAGTGGGGGGGTAGTTGCCCCTCCAAAGAGAGGCTTTCCCCCGACGGCAACGAGCTCACGACGACAGGTGGGCCACCAGGTAGGTCATCGGATAGGCCACGGCCCACCCGGAGAACGGCTTTCCCGCTGGCGGCAGGCCTGGGTTCCCCGGGAGCTGGGAGAACGCGCGGGAAGCATGATCATACGCTACTTGTTCGGCCGGTGTTTCGCGTTGATAATTTGTTGATGTCGGCCGGTAAGAACATCCGGGCCTCCCGCGGGCGCGCCCGGGGCGGACGAGGGCCGGGCGCGCCCGGGGCGGATCAGGCTGGCGCGTGCTCGAGCAGGTACCGCTTCACCTCGGCCGTGTACTCGACGCCGGCCTCCCAGCTCGTGCTGGTCGCCACCAGTGTGAAGTGCTCGCAGCCGGCCTCGAGGTAGGGCAGCAGCCACTCCCCCACCTGTTCCGGCGTGCCAGCGGGCGCCAGCCGCTCGAACTTCTCGTAGGGCAGGTGGTAGAGCCGCTCCATCCGCTCGGCCACCAGCTGCCTGGCCCTGCTCGCCTGGGTGTCGATCCCGCACCAGAGGTTCAGCCCGTACCAGGACGGCAGCGGCCTGCCCTCCTGCTGGGCCACCTCGGCGATCTGCTCGCGGGTCGCGGCGAAGCGCCGGGCGGAGCAGAAGATCCCCAGCCAGCCGTCGCCGAAGCGCACGGTCCGCCGTACCGCGGCCGCCGACGAGCCGCCGATCACGATCGGGATCCTGGGCGTCGGAGCCGGCAGCACCCGCGCGTCCTTGAGCTCGAAGAACTCCCCGCTGTGATCGACCGCCTCGCCCGAGGCGAGCGCACGCAGCACGCGCAGGCTCTCGTCGAGGCGGCGTCCCCGGGTCGACGGGTCGACGCCGCAGTTGAGCGGCTCGGAGCGGTCCTCCCCGCCCACGCCGACCCCGAGAATCAGCCGGCCCGGCGCCAGTTGGGAGACCGAGGCGAGCTGGCGGGCGACGGTGGTCGGATGCCGCAGCGCGAGCTGGTAGACGCCCAGCAGCACGGGCAGATCGTCGTTGCTGGTCAGGGCCGCGGTGGCGGACACCAGCCCGTCGAAGCCCCGGCCGCCGTGGAAGCTGACATGATCGGCGACGACCACGTGGTCGAGCCCCGCGGCGTGGACACGACCGAGCAGATCACGCCGCTGCCGTGGGCTCGTCGAGAGAATCGACTCGTGCACGTCCAGTCCGACCGTGATCATTTCCCGTGCCTCCCGCCCAGAACGTCCTTGGCGATAATGCGCTTCTGGATCTCTGCCGTGCCGTCCGCGACCAGATAGGCCATGACATCACGAAATCTCTGCTGCAACGGGAACTCGGTCGCATAGCCGAGATTACCGTAGATCTTCATGGCCGCCTCGATCGCGTCCTTGGCGACAATTGGCGGCCACCACTTGCTCATGGAGGCATGCGCGGTGTGCGGCCGGCCGGCATGGCGCAGCCACAACGCCCGATAGCACAGCCACCGCGCGGCCTCCAGATAGGTGGCCTGCTCGGCAAGAAGAAAAGATATGCCCTGGTACTCGGCGATCGGACGGCCAAAAGCCTCCCGCTGCAGGGCATAGTCAGCGGCTTCGTCGAGGCTGGCCCGGGCCGCGCCGAGACACATCAGGCCCAGCGCGGCACGGCTGAAATCAAAGTGGCCCATGACGCTGTGGAAGCCCCGGCCGTACTCACCGATGAGGTTCTCCGTCGGCACGAACACCTCGTCGAAGTGGATCGATCCCCAGCCCAGCGGCAGGCAGCCCATCCCCGGCATGTGGCTGACGGTCACGCCCGGAGTATCGGTCGGGACGACGAAACAGCTCACCCCCTTCGAGCGCGCGGACCCCGGCTCGCGGGCGTAGACGAGCGTCGCGGTGGCGTTGCAGGCCCACGAGATGGCGGTCTTCTCACCGCGCAGCCGCCAGCCGCCGGCCACCGGCTCGGCGACCGTGCGCAGCGCGCCCGCGTCGGACCCGGAGCCGGGCTCGGTGAGCGCGATCGCCACCGTGATCTCACCGGCGATCAGCCGCGGCAGGTATTCCTTCTGCACGGCCGTGGTGCCGTGTGCCAGCTGGGATCCCACAAGCCCGACCTGCACCGGCGCGGACGCGATGTTCACGTCGCCGTAGGCCAGCGTCTCCGCCGCAAGCCCGAGCGTGATCGGATCCTCGACGCCGGTGCCGCCGAACTGCTCGGGCAGGCCGATGCCGAGCACACCGAGATCGGCGAGCTGACGCTGGATGTCGAACGGGTAGTCCGTACGGGCCGCCCGGTCCCGATAACCGGGCAGCAGTACATTCTCAGTGAACTGGACGAGCGCACGCCGGAAGTCCTCCTGTTCCTCGGAGAACTCGAAAGAGATCATTTTATTCCGCCTTAGAATAAGGCGCGGAACGCGACAACCACGATCGCGTTGGCCGCTATGCCTGTCCCATTCCCGAGATGACACCGCACCGGCACGCCGCCACAAAGGATGATTGCCTCGTCACGGTCGCGCACAGTCGGCTACCAGCAGGGGCACGTCGGTGATGCCGCGTCACCGACGACACCAACGCCGGAGCATGGCCGTCAACGGCGGAACACCGGGATCCCGATCGAATCGGGGCCAACGGTGCCCAGCCTGGTCACACCACAACAGCCGCAAGATCGCCACATGCGGCCTTTTCAGCATCATGACCCAACCAGGACCGACCGGCAACGGGTCAACACCTCTATCCAACATCCGGTACCGACGATCACGGACTCGGCTTCGCGGGACGGCTCCAGCCGCCGGCGCGGAGGGAGGCCGATACGGGGACGCTGGTACGAGGAGTTCCACCGGGCCGGTCAAAAGCATGACGGAGCGTGACCGCCACCCGCCCCGAAGGGATCAACAGTGATCGCCGACAGGGCATACCGGACAACCCGCACCGGGCGCCGCGTCAAACGGATGTACGCTGACGACCAGCGCCGGAGCAGGCACCACAAAACTTCTCAGCACCCCCTCAGCATCCCCCTCAACATCCCTCAGCGCCCCTTCGGAACGCCCCTCGGAACCCGGTACCTGCTGGCCCGGAGCGCGTCGTCGTCCTACTATTCAATCTTGGACAAGCAACACCTTTCCGCGTCAGGCGGACCGGCCCGCGCGTCGCCCCGGCGGCACCGACCGCGATTCGTGTTCCGGACGGCTCTCGATGACGAGGAAACGGAGGCCATCATGTCCATTACCAGCTCTGGTGATGGTGGCGGACGCTCGCGCGCGGCGCGGGGCGAGAACTGGTTCCTCCGCCGTCCCGAGCTGCCACGCAAAGAGCTCGAACGTGTGCGTTCCATTCTCCAGCTGGTAGCCAGGCTGACCGGCTGGGACTGTGCGCCGCTGAGCATCACCCCGTTGGACGCGCACACCGCGGAGATGTCCCTGGCGGCAGCCCAGGACGCCCTTACCGAACGGCTGGCCGCCGGTGTGGAGCAGACCGGCGGCCAGGCGCACGCGGAACTGATCGCGGCGCTCACCCGGCTCTGCCAGATCCGGATATCCCTGCGTGACGCGATGCTGGCCCAGCGAACGTCGACGCTGGCCGACGTACGCAATACGTTGAGCCGGTTGCGGGATCTCTCCACGGTCCAGGACCTGATAACCAGAGCTCCCGCCGAGGTCGAAAAACTCGGTTTCGGACGTGCTCTGCTGTCCCAGATCCAGAACTCCCGCTGGGTGGCGAGGTCGGCCTACGTCCGAGGCGATCCGGATCTTGCCGCACTGATGGTGAAGGCCGGCAGCACGGACCCGGTCCTGCTGGACCAGCAGGTGCTGGAGACCGACATGGTCCACCGGCGGCAGCCGATCCTGATCAGGGATGCCCAGACAAACCCGCAGGTACATCCCCTGCTCAAGGTTGTGACTGGCTCACGTTCCTACGTCGCCGCACCGATCGTGTCGATGTCGTCGGTGATCGGCTTCATGCACGCCGACGCGTACATCGACCGGCGGCACGTGGACACTCTGGACCGCGAGGCCATCGGGCTGTTCATGGATGGCCTGGGCTACGCGATCGAGCGTGCCGTGTTCGCCGACCGGATGCTGGCCCTTCGCGACCAGTTGTGTACCTATACGGCGGGTATCTCCGACCTGATGGCCTCCTTCACGGAGGACGACATGTCCCTGAAACCCGCCGGCACCCCTGCCGAGCCCGTTCCGGGTATCGGGACGAACGTGCTGGTCAGGGCGATCGAGGACGTTGTGGACTCGCCTCTGACCCGTCGGGAGATCGAAGTTCTGCGGCATATGGCCGATGGCGCCACCAATGCGCGGATCGCCACCCGTCTGATGGTTTCCGAAGGAACCGTGAAGGTGCACGTGAAACACATTCTGCGCAAGCTCGGAGCCACCAACCGGGCAGAGGCCGTCTCACGCTATCTGAACACGATGCAACGCCGCCGGCCGGAACCCGCCAGTTCTTTCGGAAAAAAATTCCTCTGGAACAACTAGGCGTCTTCTCCCGGCGCGCACCGTTACCGGCGCCTCCCGGGCGGCGGGTCCTGTCAGAACAGTTCCCGCCGGTCCGGAAAAGCGTCACTCCCGTAGCTCCGGAAACTCCTCGTCGCGGTATTCACGGACGGCCGCCCCACTGCCCGCCACAGCGGCCGCGGTGGCCGCGGTGGCGCCGAGCGGATGCAGTTCCTCCTCCCGACGGCGAAGTTCCACCCGCCGGATCTTGCCGGATATCGTCTTGGGCAGCTCGGCGAATTCAAGGCGGCGTATCCGCTTGTACGGCGCGAGCTGCTGGCGGGCGTGGCGCAGAATCGACAGCGCGGTGTCCCGGTCGGGCGCGTGACCGTCGGTGAGTACCACGTACGCCTTCGGGACCGCCAGCCGGATCGCGTCCGGTGACGGGACAACGGCGGCCTCGGCGACGGCAGGATGCTCGATCAGCACGCTCTCCAGCTCGAACGGCGAGATCCGGTAGTCCGACGCCTTGAACACGTCGTCCGCGCGGCCGATGTAGGTGATGTACCCGTCGGCGTCACGCGAGGCCACGTCACCGGTGTGGTAGTAGCCACCCGCCATCGCCTCGGCGTTGCGCACGGCGTCGTCCCGGTAGCCGACCATCAGCCCCAGCGGACGCTGGACGAGGTCCAGGCAGATCTCGCCCTCCTGAGCCGGCTTACCGGTGGTGACGTCGACCAGCGTGACGTGGTATCCGGGCACCGGGCGTCCCATGGAGCCCGGTTTGACGAGCTGGCCCGGCGAGTTGGCGATCTGCACGGTGGTCTCGGTCTGCCCGAAGCCGTCCCGGATGCGCACCCCCCAGGCCTTCTCCACCTGCTCGATGACCTCGGGGTTGAGCGGCTCGCCCGCACCGACGATCTTGCATGGCGGGTTGCGCACCACCGTGAGGTCGGCCTGGATCAGCATCCGCCACACCGTCGGGGGCGCGCAGAAGCTGTCCACCCCGCACCGGTCGATCTGCGCCAGCAGCGCGGCGGCGTCGAACCGGCTGTAGTTGTAGATCAACACCGTGGCCCCGGCGTTCCAGGGAGCGAAGACGTTGCTCCACGCGTGCTTGGCCCAGCCCGGCGAGGAGATGTTCAGGTGCACGTCACCGGGTGTGAGCCCGATCCAGTACATCGTCGACAGATGCCCGGCCGGGTAGGAGGCGTGGGTGTGCTCGACGAGCTTCGGGGCCGCGGTGGTGCCCGAGGTGAAGTAGAGCAGCAACGGGTCGCTGGCCCGGGTCACACCGTCCGGGACGAACGCGGCGGGCGCCTGGGCCGCGTCGGTGTAGGAGGCCCAGCCCGCCACCGGCGCTCCGACCGCGATCCGGTCGTACTCGCCGGGCACGTCGGCGAACTTGTCGGTGTCGGCCGCGCCGACGACGACGTAGCGGGCCTGGCCACGGGTGATCCGGTCCCGCAGGTCGGCGGGCGCGAGCAGCGTGGTCGCCGGGATGACGACCGCGCCGAGCTTGATCGCCGCGAGCAGCGTCTCCCACAGCTCGACCTGGTTGCCCAGCATGAGCACGATGCGGTCACCGCGCGTCACGCCCCGCCCGCGCAGCCAGTTGGCCACCTGGTTCGAGCGGGCGGACAGCTGCGCGAAGGTCTGACGCCGCTCCGAGCCGTCCTGTTCGACGATCCATAACGCGGTCCGGCCGGAGCTGTCCGGGTCGGCGCCGAGATGGTCGAACCACTCCAACGCCCAGTTGAACTCCGTCAGCTCCGGCCAGTGGAACCCGGCGTACGCGCTGTCGTAGTCCTCCCGGTGGGCGAGCAGGAAGTCCCGCGCCGCGCGGAACGCGGCCAGACCACCTGCACCCGGCGCCTGCGATGTCAACTGTTCTCCCTGAGTGGTAACCCCGTGAGCGGTGGGACTCCCGGCTGTGCGGCCCTCAGCTGTGCGGTCAGCGACTGTACGACCAGTATCCGTACGACCGACGGCCGGTGCGCGGCAGCCGGTCCCGCCGCGCTCACCCGGGCCGCCCGGCTTCGACAGCACCGGCGGGGACGGCACCGGCGGGGACGGCGCCACCGCCGACAGCACCGGCCAGGACGGCGTCGTTGCCGCCAACGCCGGTGGGAACCGCGCCGCCCCGGGCGGCACCGGCCGCGACAAGGTCGAGCGCGACGTCGACGATCATGTCCTCCTGGCCGCCGACGAGGCTGCGGCGGCCCACCTCCACCAGGATGTCGCGGGTGTCCAGCCCGTGCTCGCGGGCCGCCCGCTCGGCGTGCCGCAGGAAGCTGGAATAGACACCGGCGTAGCCGAGGGTCAGTGTCTCCCGGTCCACCCGCACCGGCCGGTCCTGCAGTGGGCGGACGATGTCGTCGGCGGCGTCCTGGAGCGCGAACAGGCCGCAGCCGTGCTGCCAGCCCAGCAGGTTCGCCACCGCGATGAACGCCTCGATCGGGCAGTTGCCGGCGCCGGCGCCCTGGCCGGCGAGCGACGCGTCGACCCGGGTGACGCCTTCCTCGACGGCCACCACCGAGTTGGCCACGGACAGCGACAGGTTCTCGTGGGCGTGCACGCCGATCTGGGTGGCCGGGTCGAGGACGTCCCGGTAGGCGCGGACCCGGTCGCGGACGTCGTCCATCGTCAGGCGCCCGCCGGAGTCTGTCACGTACACGCAGTGCGCGCCGGCATCCTCCATGATCTTCGCCTGCCGCGCCAGCTCGGCTGGGGGTGCCAGATGGCTCATCATCAGGAAGCCGGAGACGTCCATGCCGAGCTCGCGGGCCCGGGTGATGTGCTGCGGGCTGATGTCGGCCTCGGTGGCGTGGGTGGCCACCCGCACGGACCTGACGCCGAGGTCGAAGGCCCGTTCAAGATGGTGGATGGTGCCGATGCCGGGCAGCAGGAGGGTGGTGAGCACGGCGTTGGTGACCACCTCGGCGGCCGCGGAGATCCACTCCCAGTCGCTGTTGCTACCCGGCCCGTAGGTCAGGCTGGCGCCCGCCAGGCCGTCACCGTGAGCGACCTCAATGGCGTCCACACCGGCGGCGTCCAGCGCGGCGGCGATCGTGCGTACCCGCTCCGGGGCAAGGCGGTGACGGATAGCGTGCATACCATCCCGAAGGGTCACGTCCTGGATGTAGAGCCTGGGTGGGGTCACAGGGCCACCTCCGAGCTGACTGGAACGGCTGACACCGCCGGTGACGCTGCCGGCTCCCCCACCGGCGCGGGCCACGCGATGGCCGGTGACCCCGCGGCGGACAGTCGTTCAGCGGTTTGTAGCGCGGCCGAGGTCATGATGTCGAGGTTCCCGGCGTATGCCGGCAGGTAGTGGGCGGCTCCCTCGACCTCCAGGAAGACCGACACCTTCCAGGCCGGCCGCGGGCCGGCGTCGCCGATCAGGGTTCGCAGCGGCTCGTCCGGGTCGACAGGGGCGATCTGGACCTGCTGCTTGAGCCGGTATCCGGGCACGTAACGGGCCACCTCCGCGGCCATCGCGGCGATGCTGGCGCGGATGTCGTCGGGGTCGGCGTCGTCCGCCAGGCACAGCACGGTGTCACGCATGATCATCGGCGGTTCGGCCGGGTTGAGGACGATGATTGCTTTCCCGACGTCCGCGCCGCCGACGACCTCGATGGCGCGCGCGGTGGTCTCGGTGAACTCGTCGATGTTCGCGCGGGTGCCCGGGCCGGCCGACTTCGAGGCGATCGACGCCACGATCTCCCCGTAGCGGACACGGGTCACCCGGGACACCGCGGCGATCATCGGGATGGTGGCCTGCCCGCCGCAGGTCACCATGTTCACGTTGGGCGCGTCGAGGTGCTGGGAGAGGTTGACCGCCGGGACGACGTACGGCCCGATAGCGGCGGGGGTCAGGTCCACCAGCCGCTTGCCGTACCCGGCCAGCGCACGCGCGTTCGCCACGTGAGCCTTGGCCGACGTCGCGTCGAACACGACGCCGATCTCGTCGAAGCCCGGCAGGTCGATCAGGCCCTGGACCCCGTTCGCCGTGGTCGGCACCTTCAGGCGGGCCGCGCGGGCCAGCCCGTCGGAGGCGGGATCGATGCCCACCATGGCCGCTATCTCCAGCGTGGACGAGAGCCGCATGATTTTGATCATCAGATCGGTGCCGATGTTCCCCGAGCCGATGACCGCGACCTTGGTGGTGCTCATGGCAGATCCTTCCGGAAGGATGCGGTGACGGCGCCAAGCCCGGTGATGGTCGCCCGGTAGGTGGTGCCGGGCGTCACGGGGACCATCGGGCCGAGCGCGCCGGAGAGGACCAGATCGCCCGCGCGCAGCGGGGATCCGAACTCCCGGGCGGTGCGTGCCAGCCACAGCAGCGCCTGGCACGGATCCCCGAGGCAGGCCGCGCCGACGCCCTCGGAGACCACCCGCTCGTCGGCGGTCATGGCCATGGTCAGGGTGGTCAGGTCCAGATCGCCGAGCGGCTGGCGGTGGGCGCCGAGGACGAACAGGCCGCAGGAGGCGTTGTCCGCGACCGTGTCGACGATGCTGATGTCCCAGTTCGCGATCCTGCTGTCGACGATCTCCAACGCCGGCAGGACCTGGGCCACCGAGGCCCGCGCCGTCTCAAGATCAAAATTGGGTTGGTCGAGGTCGGCGCCGAGGACGAACGCCACCTCGGCCTCGATCCGAGGCTGGAGCAGATCCGCCGGGTCGATCGGGGAGCCCTCGGCCCTGGCCATGTCGGCGAAGAGCACACCGCTGTCGGGCTGGTCGACGCCGAGCTGCCGCTGGACCGCGGGGGAGGTCAGTCCGATCTTGTGCCCGGCGAGGCTGCGGTGGGAGCCCACCGCAGCCCTGGTGAGCAGCCGCTGCACCGCGTACGCGGCGGCGATGTCCGACTCGCCCAGCAGGTCCCGCACGGGCGGGCAGGGTGTGCGCTGCCGGGTCGCCGCCGTCAGCCGGTCGGCTGCCTGCCGGTACCGCTCCAGGTCGGGCACGGTGCCGGCGGATGTGGGTGAGCTCGTCATGGTGACACGTACTCCCGATGTGCTGAAGCTTCCTGCCCTGAAGATCTTCCTGTCCGAAGCTTCCCGCCGGCGGTACGGCCGTGCCGTCGCCGGCAGGGCCGCGCCGCCGGCACGGCCGCCGGTCAGCCCATGCTGCTGCCGCCGTTGACGCTGAGGACCTGCCCGGTGACGAACCCCGAGTCCTGACGGGCCAGGTATGCCACGGCCGCGGCGACGTCGTCCACGTCGCCGGGCCGGTTCAGCGGGATCAGCTCGACGGCGCGATCGATGACGTGCACCAGCCGGTCCGGCAGCGAGCCCGCGCGCAGGCCCGCGTCAAGCTCCGGAGTGCGCACGTAGGACGGGGCGACGACGTTGACGGTGATCCCGGCGGGGGCGAACTCACGCGCCAGGCCGGTGGTCAGGGCGTGCACCCCGCCCTTGGCGGCGTTGTACACGGCATGGTCCACCAGCCCGTTGCGCACCGACTCGGCACCGATGCTGATGATCCGGCCGTACCCACGGGCGGCCATGTGCGGCAGCACCGCCAGCGTGCAGCGCAGCACCGTCCACAGGTTGTTGTCGATCGTCGACCGCAGGGTCTGCTCGGTGTGTTCCAGCGTCGGTCTGATCACCCCGCCACCGGCGTTGTTGACCAGGATGTCGACACCGCCGAAGGCCTCGACCGCCGCCTGTAGCAGGTCCTCGCCCGCACCCGGCTGGGACAGGTCCCCGACATGCCCGGCCAGGTCCACACCGGTGCGGTGGTCGCCCAGCTCGCCATAGGCGCGCTTGAGCTCCTCGGTGTGCAGGGCGGCGACCAGCACACGGGCCCCGTCCGCGAGCAGCCGGCGCGTGATCCCCAGCCCGATCCCGGTCGCCCCGCCGGTGACCACCGCCGTGCGGCCCTGCAGCGGGGCAGTCACAGGATGATCGCCAGGTCGCCGGCCGGGCGCAGGGTCGTCATGTCCAGGACCACACGCTTGGACCGGATCCGCAGCCGCCCGTCGATCGCGACGAACCGGTAGTGGTACTTCCCCACGTAGTAGGACGCCTTGCCGTTGCGGAACCGCCACACCGTGAAGGACGCCACGACCGGCAGCTCGTCGCCCTCCCGCACGCCCACCACGACATTGCTGAACTGGTGGTTCGTGCGCGAGTGCGGGTACTCGCGGTACGCCCGGCGGCTGTTGAGGCGCTCCACCCGCAGCCGCAGGCGCAGTTCGTCGTCGTCGATGAGGACGAGGTCCCGGGTGGGGTCGCCGTCCGGGCTGTCGTTGCACGGCACGACATAGGACGCCTCGGGCGCGAACAGCGTGAGCCAGGTGTCGAGATCCCAGGCGTCGAGTAACTGGGCCTCCAGGCAGAGGAAGTCCTCGATCCGCGACCGGCCGAGCGTGTCCAGGTCGACGACCTCGTCGGGCCGGACCGGCCAGGTCGGCCAGGTGGGTTGGGCCGGCTGCGCGGTCTGGGCCGCCTCGGCGGGCCGGGCGGCCGGACTGGCCGGGGCACCTGTGGTCGTGGTCATCGGGACTCCCTCTCCCCGTAGCCGGCCGTGCCCATCTGCTGGCTCCAGCGTCGCCAGAAGGCGCGCATCTGCGCCTCGTCGTTGGCCGCGGGGGTGCGGGCCATCCCGCGGGAGATGTCGTTCCACTCCACGCCGCCGCTGGTGAACCCCTGCTGGCAGGACTCCAGCGCCTCCAGGTCGTCCGGGGTGGCGAAACCGGCCGGACCGAGGAAGGTCAGGAAGCTGTCGAGCCGGCGCTGGCGCAGCTGGGCGAGCTCGTCGCGGGGCGCGAGCTCCCACGCGGTGACGTCCATCCGGTCGGGTGCCAGCGGCATGAAGGTACGCACCGTGATCGCCATGATGTCGTTGACGACCAGGTTCGGGTAGATCAGCAGGTTGCGGTTGGCGTCGGCCATCCGGCTGCCGCGCACCTCGCCGTGCCGGGAGATCAGGTCGGCGCGCATGCGGGCGATCTCCTCCCGGGAGTCCTCGCCGAACAGCGGCTCCCACTTGGCGATCGGCCGTCCCCAGGGGGCCCGGTACTCCAGCACGGCGTGCCCGTTGCCCAGGTCGTAGGAGGTTCCGTTCACTCCGCCGGCGAGGTCGGTGCCCAGCGCCAGCAGGTACTTGAAGTAGGTGTCGTGGGTGGAGACGGCGTGGTAGCCGTCGATGCTGTTCTCGGCGAGCAGCTTCCAGTTCGCCTCGATGCAGTACTCGTTGACCCCCTTGATGATCTCCATTTCCCCGTCGGTGGAGTCGATCACCAGGTCCAGGTACTCGACCGCGCCGGCGAGGTAGCTGACCAGGTCCTGGATGTCCGGGTCGAAGCTGGCGAACACGAACCCCCGGTAGCTTTCCACCCGGGCCACCGGTCTGAGGGACAGCGCGGCCAGATCGAGCTCCCCGCCGTACGCGTCCCGGTCGGGGATCCCCATCAGGCGTCCTTCGGAGTCGAAGGTCCAGGCGTGGTAGAAGCACGAGAACGCCTTGGCGTTGCCGGTCGGCTGCCGGCAGACCACCGCGCCCCGATGGGTGCAGGTGTTGTGGAAGACGTTTATCCGGCCGCTCTTCGCCCCGCGGACCATGAACACCGGCCGGCCGCCGATCGGCCGGCGGACGTAGTCTCCCGGCCTGGACACCTCGGACTCGTGGCCGACGTAGAGCCCCGAGTGGCTGAACACCCGGTCCAGCTCCGCGCGGAACACCTCCGGTGAGGTCATCGTCGAGCGGTGGACGCGGAACCGGTGCTGGTCGGTGTCCTCGTCGACCAGCGGAAATCGGTTGTCGGTAGCGGGCGCCGCGTCGAGCAGCGCCGTCGACACTCTCGGTAATTCTGATGTTCTCGATATGGAAGTCACGGGATCATCTCCGCGGGAAGGTCACGAACGGATGGCGGCCGGGCGCGCCAGGAAACGGCGCACGATCTCGGAGAAGTCGTCGGGACGCTCGATCTGCGTCCAGTGCCCGCAGCGGGCGAAGACCGCCAGGTCGGCGTCGGGCAGCAGGCGGACCATGTTCCAGGCGACCTCGACCGGGACGACCTTGTCCTCCCGCCCGTGCACCAGCAGTGTCGGGGTGGTGATGGTGACGACCTCGTCGGCCTCGATGGCGAGCTGGCTGCCGGCGTGGCGGGGGCTGAAGAACATGTCGCGGTAGGCCTCGAAGGCGCCCGGGGCGACGCTGGCCTCGTGCCGGATGCGCACCAGGTCGTCGGTGATGATGGTCGGGTCGACCGCGAAGCAGTCGAGCAGCAGCCGGCGCATGTTCTCCAGCGACGGCTCGTACTCCCGCAGCGCGCGCAGGCCCTCGGTAGGCGTCATCCCCACGCCGGGGACGCCCATCAGCACCAGCCGGTCCAGCCGTTCGGGGTGCTGCGAGGCCATCCCCAGCGCGATCCGCCCGCCCAGCGAGTTGCCGACCACTGACACCCGCTCGAGCTCGAGGGCGTCCAGCAGCGCCCAGGTGTGGTCGATCCAGGTGGCCAGCGAGTAGTGGATGTCGGCGGGCCGTTCGGTGTGGCCGAAGCCGACGATGTCGGGGGCGATCACCCGGTACTGCTGGGCGAGCGCGGGGATCGTCAGGCGCCAGTTCGCCCACGCCGAGACCCCGGGTCCGGATCCGTGCAGCAGCAGCACCGGATCCCCGGAGCCGAGGTCGTGGTAGTGCGTCGGGATGCCACCGGCGTCGATCGTCCGCCCGGTGGCCTCGTCGGTGACCGTCGTTGCGCTCACAGACCGACCTCTCCCTCGAAGATCGCGAAACACTTGTTGGAGTTGAAGACGTCGGTGACCACGAAGGTGGACCAGCTCAGCGGCATGCCGAGCTCGTCCATGGCGCCGGCCAGGCAGAACCAGTTGAGCATCTCGTGCTGCCCGGCCCGCACGATCTGCGCGCCGGTGACGCTGGTCCACGTCGCGTAGTCGCCCCGCACGAACGCCTCGTACAGCCGCAGGTCGGCCGCGGTGTCGGGGCGCAGGTGCCAGGAGGCGTCGGTGAGGAACGCGTGCGACCAGCTGGACGAGGCCACCAGGGCGATCCGCTTGTTGCCGTGGCTCAGCGCGCGCGCCACCGCCCGGCCGAGATCGAAGCAGCGCGCCGGGGACGGGCCGACCGGGTCCAGCTGCTCGTCGCGGATCTCGGCGAACCGGGCCAGCGCGCCCCGGCGGGCGATCGCGTGCTGGCCGTAGCAGTTCACCGTGATCGGCAGCAGCCGGTAGGGGAACTCGGTACCGGCGTGGTCGTAGTCCAGGAACAGCTGGGTGTTGACGATCGCGTGGGGGAAGTGGGCGCCGACCCGCTTCCGGTAGGAGTAGGCGACGTCGAAACCGTCCTGGAGCAGGTCGTCGGTGAGCGCCCGGGCCGCGGCGGCGTCGGAGCGCAGGGTGAACGTCATGTCGTCCGGCCGGCCCCAGGCGTTCGGGCTGCCCCGCTCGTTCATCAGCGCGAACGGGTGCACCTTGGTGTCGTCGTAGGCCAGTACGCAGAAGGGCGGTATCACCTCCTCCCGGAAGTTCTCGTACTGGTCGTCGCCCCACACCACGAGCAGGTCCGGCTGGAAGGCGTCGAGCGCGGCCCGGCACCGGGCAAGGCCCGCGCGCAGCTCGCGGCGGTGCTCGGCGGCGGCCGCGACTCCCTGGTCGTCAGCCCACTCCCGGCGCATCAGCTCCGGCCAGGACGCCGGATCCTTCTCCGCCTCGGGGATGTCGGGATCCTGCAGCGTCCACCGCAGCAGCCCGGCCATGTGCTCGTCGGTGCCGGCGAGTAACGGATAGTGGGTCAGCCCGAGCCCGAGAAACTCCGCCATGTCTCACTCCTTTGGTTCGCCCGGACGGCCCGTTGGCACGAGCCGTCTGTCCAGGCCGATGAGCTCGAGCGCGTTCTGCCGGCCGATGGCGGCCCGCAGGCCGGCGGTCAGCCGCTCGTGCGGCCCGGCGAGCACCGCGCCCGCCGGGCTCTCCCGTGCCGCGAAGGGATAGTCGGTACCGAGCAGGACGTGCTCGGCGCCGAAGCGCGCCACCGCCAGCAGCAGGCTGTCCACGTCGTAGGTCAGCGAGTCGCTGTAGAACGAACGGGCCAGCGCGCTCGGTAACTGGTCCGCTGGCAGCGCCGGATCGCTGATGAGCCGTCCCCGGTCCAGCCGGGGCAGCAGCCACGGCAGGCAGCCACCGCCGTGCGCCAGGCACAGCCGCAGCCCCGGCCGGCGTGCGGGGGCACCGCCGGTCAGCAGGCCGGCGATCGCGATCCCGGTCTCGGACGGCATGCCGGCGCCGAAACCCACCCCGAGCCGGGCCAGCCGCGGATCCAGCGTCGAGTCGGCGGGATGCACCAGCACCAGGGCGCCGAGTTCCCCGGCGGCGGCGAAGAACGGGTCGAACTCGGGGTCACCCAGCTCGGCCTGGCCGACCCGGGTGCCGATCTCGACACCGAGGAAGCCCAGCTCCCGCACGCACCGGTACAGCTCGGTGACGGCCGCGGCGGGATCCTGCAACGGCACCGCGCCCAGGGCGCGGAAACGCCGGGGGTACTCGGCGACCAGCGAGGCGAGGAAGTCGTTCTGCGACCGCGCGAGGACCGCCGCGCCGCCGGCCGGGGCGTCATGGCAGAAAGTGATCGGGATCGGGGACAGCACCTGCACCGCGACGCCTTCGGCGTCCATGTCGGCCAGCCGGCGCCGCGCCGACCAGCAGCGGTCGTCGATGTCGCGGTACGGCCGCCCGCCGACGAGAATGCGCGCCCGGGTGTCGCCGAGCCGTTGGACGCAGGGCCAGCCCCGCCAGCCGTCGCGGCTGGCGAGATCGGGCAGCCACGGCGCGATGGCGTGCGTGTGCACGTCGACCAGGCCCGTGTCGATCAGGCCCGCGTCGGGCGACCGCTCGCCGACCGGCATGCCGCCGGCCACCGCTTCCCCTGCCGCCACCTCGCCTGTCATGGCGCTACCCGCCGAAGGCGTCGTCGGCGGGCGAGGACGGCGTGTTCACGGACGTCCGCTCAGGGGCCGGTCGATAGATGATCAATTGGCACCAGTCCTTCTCCGGGACCGCCAAGGTCTGCCATCCGACTGGCGCAACCATAACTATTCTGCATACATGTTTCAAGCATATATATGAAGATCATATCTGCAACATCTGACTGTGCCTTTATGAGCAGCTACCATCAGTGGAGTCTGCTGACAGGAGACAGCATAATCTTGTTACAAGATTCGATGGTGATCGGATATTCGCCCGATCCCTGGGCGGGCCCCTGCCGACCGGAGCACCGCCGGCCGGAACGCCACCGACCGGAGCACCGCCAGCCGGGGTACCGATGTGGACCGGGATGTGGACCAGTGGGACGCGGACCAGTAAGGAGCGCGGACGATGCCAGCTGACGCGACGCCTCGAAGTTCTCGCGCGCAGCAGGTCGCGGCGGAGATAGAGGCCCGGATCCTCGCCGAGCGGCTGCCCGCCGGCAGCCGGCTCGGGCTGCGCACCGAACTGATCAGCCGTTTCGAGGTCAGCCCCTCGGTGATGAACGAGGCCCTGGGCATCCTGCGCGAACGCGACCTGATCACGGTCCGGCCCGGGCCCAACGGCGGGGTGTTCGTGGCCAACCCACCGCCCCAGGTCCGTCTCGGCGGTGTCGACCTGTGGCATCAGGGGCTGACCGTCGACCCCGAGCATCTCTTCGAGGCACGCGCCTACCTGGACACGCTCTTCCCGCCGGTGGCGCTGCGGCGCGCCTCGCCCGAGGACGTGCGGGCGATGGAATGGGCCCTGCACGACATGCAGGCGGCGACGGACGACCCGCACGCCTATCTGGCCGCGAACATGCGCCTGCACCTGGCCATCGCGCGGGCGTCCCGGATCGAGGTCCTGGTCGGGCTCTACCAGACGATCGTGTCGATCCTCAGCGCCACGCTCACGAAGGCGACGTACGTGGAGGGCAGCGAGGAGCTGCGCCGCCACAACCTGGAGGTGCACAGCAACCTCGTCGCCGCGATCCGGGAGCAGGACATGGTCGCAATGGAGAAGATCGTCGCGCTGCACCGCCAGGACATGGTCCGCATCACCTGACCAGGCGGGCGGACGGGCGCGGCCGGCCGGCGTCCGCGGCATCGCCGCCGGCCGGCCGGCGCCCAGCACGGCGAGGCGTACGACCGGGGCGGAGCGGCATCCGCCCCGTGCCGTCGCGGCTGCCCGGTTACGCGAGGTCCGCACCTGTTCATGCCCCCGCGCCAGGTACGTCCGGTAACCGGGGAACCGGAGGTGACGGAGCTCGTGGCCGCCGACATGGCGATCGTCGTGGCCCGCCCCCGCTCTCCCGTCTCCCCTGTGCCGGCCCTGTCCTGGCTTTCGTTTCAGGCGAGCCCGAGCTGACGGGCCAGCGTCGTGACGTCCCAGTAGGCGTGGATGGCGGTCGCGCGGCCTTCGGGGTCGACGGTGAAGACGTCGGTGCCCGCCACGTCGAACGCCCGGCCGGTGGGTGGCACCCCGGGCGGGAAGCCCTCACCGGTGTGAGTCCCGATCATGCGCCATTCCTGGGCGACACGACCGGTGATCTCGTCGACGAGGGGATCGCCCACCGCTTCGAAACGCAGGTCGGGAAACCCCTGCCAGGCCGCCTGGAAGAACCCGTGTGCCCCTTCGAGATCGGTGATGTCGGCCGGCAGCGACGGGTCGACCCACCTGAAACGGCCTGCCAGCAGGCCGGCGACAACCTGAAGATCCCGCCCGTTCCAGGCGGCGAAGTAGTGTCCCGGATACGTGGTCAGGGACTCGCGTATCGAGATTCCCATGATCCCTCCTCGTTGACTGGTCATGGCACCACCGCTGTCCGCCCGTCCCAGCGGCGTCCCCGTCACGCGGGGCCGGCGTAACCGGCCCCGCGTGACGGGGGAACCTGCGAGCCATGGACGTCGCGGCTCACTGACGACCAGCGCCCCAACCGGCCGGCTGGAACATCCGTCCCGTCCGCGCGTACACGTCACATGGCGCTCGGGGTCAGCTGCTGGACGCGTCGAGATAGATCGTCTTGAGAACCTGGAAGGCGTGCAGCCCCTCCGGGCCGAGTTCGCGGCCGATCCCGCTCGACTTGATCCCGCCGAACGGGGCGGTGGGGTCGTTGACGTAGGCGTTGATCCCGATCGTGCCGGACTGGACCTTCCGGGCGAGCGCGGTGCCGCGCTCCGGATCGGCTGTCCACACCGATCCGCCGAGGCCGTAGTCGGTGTCGTTCGCGATGGCGACGGCCTCCTCCTCGGAGGAGTAGGGGATCACCGCCAGTACCGGCCCGAAGATCTCCTCCTGGGCGATGGTCTGCTTGTTGTCCACGTCCGCGAAGACCGTGGGCTCGACGTACCATCCCCTGTCGAGCTCCTTGGGCCGCTTGCCGCCGGTGGTCAGCCGGGCCCCTTCGCTCTCGCCCTTGGCGATGTAGGACTCCACCCGCTCCCGCTGCCGGGACGACACCAGCGGACCCAGCTGGGTCGCCGGGTCGAGCGGGTCCCCCACCGCCAGCGAGCTGGCGAGCCCGGTGATGGTGTCGACGACCTCCTGGTACCGGCGCTGGGGGGCGAGGATCCGCGTGCCGAGCCAGCAGATCTGGCCGTTGTTGAGCAGGGTCGAGGCGAAGAAGCTCTGGATGTTGGCCGCCAGGTCGGCGTCGTCGAGCACGATGGCGGCCGACTTGCCGCCCAGTTCGAGGGTCACCAGCCGCAGCAGCCGGCCGCAGGTCTCGGCGATCGCGCGCCCGGCGGCGGTCGACCCGGTGAAGGAGACCTTGTCGACCCCGGGGTGGGAGACGAGGTAGGCGCCGACCTCGCGGCCGCCGGGGACAATGTTGAGCACGCCCGCGGGCAGCCCGGCCTCCAGCGCGGCCTCACCCACGAGGAAGGCGTCCAGCACGGTCTCCGGCGCAGGCTTGATCACGACGGTGGAGCCGCTGGCCAGCGCTGGCGCGATCTTCAGGAAGGAGATCGCCTGCGGCACGTTCCACGGGACCACGGCGCCGACCACACCGACGGGCTCACGGATGACCAGGGAGCGGCCGCCCAGGATGCCGGGGCGTATCTCCTCCAGGCCGCTCTCCGCGACCAGACCGCTGTAGTAGCGCAGCAGCAACGGCGGGAAGCCCGCTTCGAACTGGTTGGCTAACCAGATCGGCATCCCGTTCTGGACGCTGACCCGGCGCGCGGTTTCCGCGCCGCGTGCCTCCAGCGCGGCCGCGAACCGCTCCAGCGCCTCCGCGCGGCGCGCCGGTGACCACCTGGACCATCCGTCCGGGTCGTCGAAGGCGCGGCGCGCCGCCGCCACCGCCAGGTCGATGTCGCGTTCGGTCCCCTCCGGGACGCTGCCCACCCGCTCCTCGGTGCTGGCCGAGTGCACGGGGATACTGCCGTTCGAGGCCGGCGCCTGCCAGCCGCCGTCGATATAGAACTGGTCGTAGTCGATCGTCGTCGTCATTGCATTCTCCTCACGAGAACGGAATCCTGTGCGAGCCGCCGCGCTCACTCCCGCCGCGCTCACTCGTGGACAAGAACGATCTTCACCGCCTCGCCGCGATGCTGCGCCGCCACGGCTTCGTTGATCTGCGTGAACGGCACCGTGGTGATCAGCTTGTCGAAGGGGAACTTCCCGGCCTGGTGCAGCGCGAGCAGCTCGGGGATGAACCGGTCCGGGTCGCTGTCGCCCTCCACGATCCCGTAGATGGTCACTCCCAGCACCTGGGCCTGAATCAGGTTGAGCGACAGCGCGGCCGTCGGGTCGGACGGGACGCCGAGAATCCCCAGGGACGCGTGGGGCGCCAACGACAGCAACGTCTGCTCGAGAACGGACACGATCGCGGTCGTGTCGACCGCGTAGTCCACGCCGCCAGGGATGATCGCACGAACCTGCTCGGACAGCGGCCCGGCCGCCGGGTCGATCACATGGGTCGCGCCCAGGGAGAGCGCGAGATCCCGGCGGGACTGGAGCGGCTCGACGACAATGATTACCGAGAGCTCGCGGACGACCGCGGCGAGCACAGCGGACAGGCCGACAGAGCCGCCGCCGAGGACCAGCAGCGAGGAGCCGGCCTCGGCGTCGAGCGAGTTCAGCACCGCGCCGGCACCCGTCTGGATGCCGCATCCCAGCGGCCCCAGCAGGGCCAGCGGAGCGGTGGGGTCGGTGACCCTGACCACGTTCCGTTCGTGCGCGAGGGCGTGCGTCCCGAACGACGACTGCCCGAAGAAGTTGCTGCCCGCCGTGGTCCCGGCAATGCTCAGTGCGCTGGTCCCGTCGGGCCGGACACCGCTGAAGTTGAAGGCCATGAAATTGTGACAGTAGGCCGGCGAGTCCTTCTTGCACTGCGGGCACGTCCCGCAGCTGTTGAAGCTCAGGACCACCCTGTCACCTTTCTGGACCTTGGTGACGGCGCTGCCCACCTCGACGACCACGCCGCTGCCCTCATGGCCGAGAACTCCGGGCAGTGGGAAGGGCAGATGCCCCTCCTTGACCGCCAGATCGGTGTGGCACAGCCCGACCCCGGCGATCTCGACGAGCACCTCGTCCGCCGCCGGCCCGTCGAGGGAGAGCTTGTCCAGCGAAAACTCTCCACCGACCGCTGTCACCACCGCCGCAGTGATGTCCACCATGCCCGCTCCCTCGTCTGTTCCGCTGATTGCATGTTGTTGACCGCCGAACTGCCGGCCAGCCGAGCTACCGGAGGCGAGCCGGTCGGCCAGTGCCCCGATGTGTCACCGCCGGCCGGCGGGCATCCCGCCGGCCGGCGTCCCGGAAGGATCCGGATCAGCCGTTCTCGGCCGACACCGTCACCCGGACCCCTTCGCATTCGCCGGTGATGACGAGCTGGCAGGACAGCCGGGAGTTGTCCTGCGCGCCGTCGGCGAACTCCAGCAGTTCGCGTTCCTCGTCGGTCATCTCGTCGAAGAACGCCTGCGACTCCGGATCGACGTAGACGTGGCACGTCGCGCACGAGCAGCTACCGCCGCACTCGGCGACGATTCCCGGCAGGTTGTTGCGAACCGAACCATCCATCACGGTCTGCCCAGGTGGGACGTCGACCGCGTGTTCGGAGCCGTCGGGCAGAACATAGGTGACTATGGGCATTGCGCGCTCCGTGCTCATCCGATTGTTTCATATGGCTTGCTGACGGCCTGACGTAATGACAGCTTGTTCTGGTGACGGTCTGTCTGGTAATGGCCTGTCTGGTGGCGGTTTATTTGATGGCGGTTTATTTGATGACAGCGTTGCGAAGTGGCACGGCGGGGTCGGCCAGCCGCACCGGGTCGACCCGCTCGCCACCGGCGATGAGCTTCTTGCCGGCCATGAAGTCGCCCGCCGCGTTCGCGGACTCCACCGCCGTGACCCTGCCGTCCGTGTGATGAAACAGGGCGAAGCGCCCCGACGCCGGGTCACCGCGCAGGACGGTACCGGGTGGTGCGGACACGACCCCGGCTATCTTGAGCTTCAGGTCGAACTGGTCGGACCAGAACCAGGGCACCTCCGCGTGGGGGGGCGCCGCGCCGACGATCGCGGCCGCGGCCTGCTTGGCCTGCTCCACCGCGCTGGGGATGCTCTCCAGCCGCAGCAACCCGTCGATGCCCGGCAGCGGCCGGCGGGTGACGTCCCCGATCGCGAAGATCGCCGGATCGCTGGTGTGTGCCTGGTCGTCGACCAGGATCCCCTGGTCGACGACCAGGCCGGCCGCCGCCGCGAGCTCGTCGCGCGGGACGGCGCCGATGCCCACCAGGGCGATGTCGCAGGGCACCCGCGTCCCGTCACCGAGAAGCACGTCCCTGACCCGGCCGTCCTCGCCGGACAGGCTGACGACCTGCGCCCCGGTGATGATCGTCGTGCCACGCTCCCGGTGGTACGCCTGCATGATCTCCGACAGCTGGGTGCTCGCCACTCTCGCGAGCACCCGCTCCTCGCGTTCGATGACCGTCACCTCGACGCCGTTCGCCCGCGCCACCGCCGCGACCTCCAGGCCGACGTACCCACCACCGATGATCGCGATCCGGCTCCCGCTGATGACGGCCTTACGCAGGACACGGGCGTCGGCGAGGGTACGCAGGGTGAGCACACCGGCAAGATCGGACCCGGGCGTCGGCAGCCACCGGGGCTCGGCCCCGGTGGCGAGGACAAGCACGTCGTAGTCGAGGGCCTGCGCGCCGCTCGTGTGCACGCGGCGCGCCGCGGGATCGACCGACTCGACCGACTCGCCCAGCCGGACGGAGATGTCCTGCTCCTGGTAGAACTCCGGCTCGCGCAGCCAGTGCTCAAGATCGCCGTCGATGAACTTCTTGGACAGCGGCGGACGGTGGTACGGCAGGTCCGTCTCCTGGCCGAACAGCACGATCTCACCGGCGAAGCCTGCCTGCCGGAGCAGCCCGACCAGCGTGCCACCCGCGTGGCCTCCTCCGACGACCACCACCCGGCGGCCGTCGGGGGAAACCTGCTGATGGGTCACTGCAGCTCCAGACTTACCGGCAGTTTCTTCAGCCCGCCGACGAAGTTCGTCTGGACGACCTTGCGCTCGCCGTCCAGGCTGACCTTCCTGATACGCGGCAGCAGCTCCTCGAACATGATCTTCAGCTCGAGCTTGGCCACGTGCTGGCCGATGCACATGTGGGGGCCGTAGCCGAAGGCGATGTGCTTGTTCGGCCGGCGGTCGATCCGGAACGAGTCGGGATCGTCGAATATGTCGGCGTCGCGGTTGGCCGACTGGTACAGCAGCATCAGCCGGTCACCCTTCCTGATCTCGCTTCCGTTCAGCGTGTAGTCCTGGGTGGCCTGCCGGGTGAACTGCTTGACCGGCGACGCCCAGCGCAGCGCCTCGTTGACCAGGTGCGGGACGAGCGACAGATCCTCCTGGACCCTTTTGAGCTGGTCGGGGTGGAGCGCGAGCTGTTCGAGCGCGCCCGAGAGCGTGCTCGACGTCGTGTCGTGACCGGCCGTGGCGATCGCGATGAACCAGCCGTAGGCGAACTCCTTCGGGTAGAACTCGCCGTCCTCCCCCTTCGCGAGCGCGATGATCGTGGCGAGGTCGTCCCTGGGTTCCTTCCGCCGGTTCTCCACCAGCACGTCGAAGTAGGCGTAGAAGTCCCTGATCGCCGCGGACCACTGCTGCGCGGCCGCCTCCGGGGTGAGCGCCTCGACATCCGCCCGACGCGCTTCGGGGTCCTCCGTGCCGAAGAACTCCTGGCTCAGCGCCATCATCCTCGGCTCGTCCTCCTCGGGCACGCCGAAGAGGGTCATGATGACGTGCAGCGGATAGAAGAGCGCGAACTCCTTGACGAAGTCGATATTGTTCTCGCCTTCGTGCAGGAACTTGCCGATGGCCTCCCGGGCAAGCTCGCGGATGATGTCCTCCCACTTCTTCAGGTTCGCGGGACGGAACCACTCGACCGCGACGTCCTTGACCGCGGTGTGCTCCGGCGGGTCAAGGTAGGTGAGGGTGTCGAGAATGCGCAGGCTGCCACCGGTGAGGCTCTTGGTGAACTCGTCGCCGGCCTGGTTCTGCAGAATCGGGTTGTGGGAGCCCGGCTGGTCACCACCACCGCTGCTGAAAATGTCCGGCTGCCGCTCGATCTCCATGATGTCGGCGTGCTTGGTGACCAGCCAGACCGGATCGTAACCTTCCACCCTGACCTGGCCGAGCGGATTGTTCTCACGCAGCCACTGGTAGGCGGCAAACAACCGGTCCTCGTCGGCGTGTCCCTCAGGTAAGACGATCTGACGAGCGATCTCGTCCGGTATCGGGCGGGCGTTCACAGGTGCGATCGCGACCACGAGCTCTCCTTGTACATGATCTTGAATCCAGGTCCACCGAAGGTGGGAGGATGATCAACAGCCCCCTCTCCTGTCGATGTTGCCCAGAGGCGAACCGCAGGCGACGACGCTGGCGTCTGGTCGGGTCAACGGTAGGCGGCAGAACTGTGTCCTGCATCACCCATAGGGGAAATCCTCATACCCCTTGCGGATACGTGAGGTACCACCTTAGGAACACGATGTAATCATAATATCTCCCTGCGTTACCAAAATCTCTGTCGAGGACCACCGACCCATGGCGAGGAAGCCCGCGGCCAGGGAGACAGTCCCGGCCAGCCCGACAGACCCGGAGAGCTCTCCCCCCGCAGACCGGCACGCACGAGCGGCGCGACAAGGCTCCGTCGACCGGCTGGTCGACCTTGCCACCGAACCCGTCCGACGACGATCCATCACCCTCGGTGAGGGCGACACCCGCCCGAACCACAGCCCCGGTCCCCCTTTGGAGGTAATTCCCGTCTCCCGTCAGTGGTATTCAAATACCCAGCCCGACGCCGCCTTGAAAAAGGCCGTTCGTGCCAGTACATTTGCTCTCCGGCGCACCGGCGTTTTCCGGGCGGGCAGCCAGGAAGATCATGCCATCTACTCCCTGACGAGCAGCGACCCTGCTCGCTTCCCGATCGAAGAGGGTCATCGGTTCAATGGACGACCAGTTCACTGACGTGACGTACAAGGTCGAAAACGGCCTGGCCTGGATCACTATCAACCGACCGGAACGTTACAATTCGTTCCGGGCCCGCACTGTCGACGAGCTGATCAAGAGCTTCAAGCGCGCCTGGGCCAGCGAGGAGGTGGGCGTCATCGCCCTCACCGGCGCCGGCGAGAAGGCCTTCTGCACCGGCGGTGACCAGAAACAGCGTCTGGAGACCGGCGACTACGGGCCGTCGGACAGCGGTCTGTTCGAGGTGGACGCCCTGCACCGGGTCATTCGTGACGTGCCCAAGCCCGTCATCGCGGCGGTGAACGGTTTCGCCATCGGCGGCGGCCACGTTCTGCACCTGTTGTGCGACCTCAGTATCGCGTCCGAGACCGCTCGCTTCGGCCAGAACGGCCCGCGGGTCGGGTCGTTCGACGCCGGTTTCGGCACCGGCTATCTCGCCCGCGTGATCGGTGAGAAACGCGCCCGCGAGATCTGGTTCCTCTGCCGCCAGTACAGCGCCCAGCAGGCCGCGGACTGGGGCCTGGTCAACAAGGTGGTCCCGGCCGACCAGTTGCGGGCGGAGGTCCGCGCCTGGGCGGATGAGATCCTCCTGCTGTCGCCCACCTCGCTCAAGGTGCTCAAGCAGTCGCTGAACACCGACACCGAGCACTTCGCGGGAATCGGGCAACTGGCGTACTCCAACCTCAAGCTGTTCGGTGAGTCCCCCGAGGCCAGGGAAGGCATCACCGCCTTCAACGAGAAGCGCCCGCCGGACTTCTCCGTGTACCGGGGCAACTGAAGTCCCGTCCGCGGCACCGCGGCACCGCGGCAAAGCACAGGAACACAACAGCGGTGCCGCGGACGCGGCTTACGGCCCGTCATGACCGCGGGCGCGCGGCGGACAGCAGCGCCAACACGGACAGGGCCACCAGAAGCCCCCCGGAGCAACCAGAAAAAGCTCCAGGGGGCTCCACAAGGGCCGACAGAACCCCACTACAGGGCCAACAGAGTCGGCAGAGCCGGCAAGGGACACCCATGGCTGACAGCTCGAAGTCCATCTACTCACCAGACGTGCTGCAGGGAAAGCGGATTCTCATCACCGGCGGTGGGACCGGCCTCGGCCGGGGAGTGGCGGCTCACCTGGTGCAGCACGGCGCCGAGGTCCACCTGTGGGGACGCAGGCAGGCCGTCCTGGAGGAGGCCGCCGCGCAGGCGTCGGCCTCCCGGCCGGGCAGCGTCCAGGTGCAGACGGTCGACGTGCGCAGGGCAGATCTCGTCGACGCGGCCATCGCCGAGATCTGGGCCCGGTACGGGCCGTTGACCAGCGTCGTCAACAATGCCGCGGCGAACTTCATCGCGCCGACCGCCAGCCTGAGCGCGCGCGCCTTCGAGACTGTCAGCTCGACCGTGATGAACGGCTCCTTCAACACCACCCACGCCGCCGGCCGCCGGTGGATCGCCGAGGGGCTGCCAGGAGCGGTGCTGTCCATGCTCACCACCTGGATCTGGACCGGCTCCGCGTTCGTGGTCCCCTCCGCGATGGGCAAGACCGCCGTGCACGCCATGACCATGTCGCTGGCGGTCGAGTGGGCCCGCTACGGCATCCGCGTCAACGCCCTCGCGCCCGGGCCCATCCCGACGGACTACGCCTGGGAGATGCTCAACCCCACGGACAAGAGCTCGGTCGGGGCGACCCAGGCCGACCAGATCCCGATGCGCCGCGTGGGCACCGTCGAGGAACTGGCGAACCTCGTGATCTTCCTCCTGTCGGACGCCTGCGACTACCTCACCGGCGAGACGATCGCGATGGACGGGGGGCAGAAACTGGCCGGCCCGGGCACGTTCGCGGGCCTGACCACCCTGAGCGACCAGGACTGGGCGGACATCCGCGAGCGCAGCCAGCTGGCGAGCGCGCAGAGCAAGGCCCAGCGCACCGTCTGACGGTACCTCCCTCCTGCCCCTCCTTGCACGTGAAAGAATGCTCCCGGACGGCGATTTTTCGGGGGCATTCTTTCGTTTTCTCGGTTTCTCGAACTCGCTTTCCCGCTGAAACCTCCCCATTTTTCGCGCCGCCGGTCCGCCTGCCAACCAGGCGTCCGACGGCGTGTCCTTCCGACCCTCTCCCCCGGCTGTCCCCTACTGGCCGGTGAAACGTGGCGGCCGGCGTGCCTTGAACGCCGTCAGGGCCTCGGTCATGTCCTCGCCGCGCGTCAGCAGCGCCTGGCCGCGGTTCTCCAGCTCAAGTGCCGCCGCGAAGGAGGCGTTCTCCAGGTTGTGCTGCAGCGCGCGCTTGGACATGCGGATACCAGCGGGTGAGTTGCTGGCGATCTGCCTCGCGACCGTGAACGCCTCCTCCAACAGCGTCTCCGACGGCACGAGCCGGTTCGCCAGCCCGATGCGGACCGCCTCCTCGGCCTCGACGGTACGCACGGTGTAGGCGATCTCAGCCGCCCGGCCGGGCCCGACCAGCCGCGTCAGCTGCCATGAGGTGCCCAGGTCCCCGATGGACAGCCCGAGCCGGACGAACGGGGCGTTGAACTTGGCGGTCGGCGCGACCAGGCGGATGTCCGCGGCGAGCGCGAGGGCCAGCCCGCCTCCCGAGGCCGCCCCGTGGATGGCCGCGATCACGGGGAAGGGAAGACCGCGAATCGCCGCGAAACCTCCGGCGGCCACCTCCTGGAAACGCAGGAACTCACGCACGCCCATGGTGGCGATGACGCCGATCTCGTCCAGGTCGAAACCCGCGCAGAACGCGCGGTCGCCCGACCCGGTGAGGATCAGTGCCCTGGCGTCGGTGTCCCGCAGCGCGTAGGCGACGGTGTTGAACTCCTCGAACATCTTGACCGTCAGCGAGTTCATCCGGGTGGGACGGTTGACCGTCAACAACACGCTGCCGCCCTCAAGGGGCTCAAGTGTCAGCGTCTCCAACTTCGGTGGCTCGAACTGGAGCATGAAACCGCCTTCCCCACTGTTGGTCCGATCCGTCGTCACCGGCCTGGAAACGGCCGGCCCGGCAACAGCTGGCCCGGCAACGGCCGGCCCGGGAACAGGAGCGCCGGTGTGCTCCAGCGCGTCGGCGTACTCCCGCCTGAGAGCCTCGAGGGCCGCCGGGATGTCGATCTCCTCGTCCCTGGTGAGCACCACCTGGCCGCGGTTCTCCAGCTCCAGGGCGGCCGGGTACGAGGACACCTCCATGTTGGCCTGCAGCGACCGTTTGGACAGCTGTATACCGCCGGCCGGGTTGGCACGGATGAGCTCGGCCATGGCGATGGCCTCGGCCAGCAGGCTGTCCGCCGGGACGATCCTGTTGACGAGACCGATCTCCTCGGCCTCCTCCGCCCCGACGAAACGCGCGGTAAAGGCGATGTCGGCGCTGCGTCCGGGGCCGACGATGCGCGGCAGCAGCCAGGAGGAGCCCATGTCCCCGGCGGACAGGCCGATGCGCACGAAGGCGGCGTTGAACTTGGCCGACGGCGTGGCCAGCCGGATGTCGGCGACGAGCACGAGTGACATCCCGCCGCCCGCGGCGGTGCCGTTGATCGCCGCGATCACCGGGATCCGGATCGAGCGGACCGTCGCCAGCGCCCGGGCGGCACGCTCCTGGCGTACGAGCATGCCCATGGGCGACAGGCTCGACAGCTCCTCGGCGTCGTCGAGGTCGTAGCCGGCGCAGAAGGCCCGGTCCCCCGCGCCCGTGATGATCAGGGCGCGCGCGTCGAGGTCGCTGTCCACCGCCAGGGCCAGGTCCTCGAGTTCCTCGAACATGCGCACCGTCATCGCGTTCAGCCGCTCCGGACGGTTCAGGGTGGCGACGACGATGCCGTCCGTGGGGCGTTCGATCCGGATGGTCTCGAACGCCGTTTCCTCGAGGCTCCCCACAGTTCTTCCCCTCAACTGTTCGTGTGCATCTCGCCACGCGGTAAACGCTGGAACCGGTCGGCAGCGGCGCTGTCCGGCGCCCGCGGGCCCGGGCCTGCCGGCAGCCTGAAGGTTCCCGTCCGATACGGCTGAAGGTTGTTCTCCCGCCAGAGGTCGGCGATGAAGGTGTGTGACACCGCGACTCCCTCGGAGCGCTGCAGATACCGCGCCATCGCACGGCTCGACCAGCGCCGCAGCCCGGTCTCCGCGGGAGGCGACTGCCGTGTCAGCGCGAGAATCCTCGCACGCACCCGCCCGTCATGAACAGGCGGCGGCGCGGGCCGCGGCGCGTCGTAAAGTCCCTCGGTCCCGAGCCTGGCGAAACGGGCCGGCCACAGGTACACGGTGGGTGGCGACACGTGCAGCAGAGCGGCTATCGCGCGGGCCGACATACCCTCGTCCCACCACAGAACCATCCGCGCCCGGTCGGCAACCGCCCGTTCCTCGGCCGAACCGCGAACCAGCATAATCAGCTCTGATCGCTGTTCGTCGGTCAACGTATAACGATTCACTGCCATGGAAAAAATCCCGTCAGAATCCGAGGAGCAAATCCACTGCCGTTACGGATACCGGCCCACCCCGACGGCGGGCTGACCGGTCGACCGGGCCGGCTGTCAGACGAATTTCGGCGGACGCTTCTCCAGGAACGCCGCCAGCCCCTCTTTTGCTTCGCCCGACTCGAACAGCTCCTGTTCCTGGGCGACTTCGTAGGCAAAACCCGCCGACAGCGGCAGGTCGAACGCGGCGTCGACCGTCCGGATCACGGCATGCAGAGCGGGCTGTGACAGCCGGCGCAGTTCGGCGGCGAGTTTGAGCGCCTCCTGCTCGGCCTGCCCGTCCGCGACGAGCCGGTCGACGAGGCCGATCGCGTGGGCTTCCGGCGCGGGCACCTGCCTGGCCGTCAACATGATGTCGAGGGCCCGGCCACGGCCGACGAGCCGAGGCAACCGCTGGGTGCCGCCCGCGCCGGGAATCAGGCCGAGCCTGGCCTCGGGCAGACCGAGGCGCGCCCCGGCCCCGGCAATCCGCAGCGTGCACGCCATCGCGAGCTCAAGCCCACCGCCGAGGGCCAGCCCGTCAATGGCCGCGATCGTGACGCGGTTCGGCGCGGCAAGTCGGTCGAGCACGCCACGCAGCTCGTTGCCATAGGCCAGGAAGGACTCGGCGTCCACCCCGGACATGTGCTTGATATCCGCGCCGGCGGCGAAGAAACCCGGAATGGCGGACGTGACGACGGTTATGACGTTGCCCGCCGCGTCCAGCTCGTCCAGCGCGGCGGCCAGCCCTTCGATAATGGGCTTGCCGAGCGCGTTCGCGGGCGGCCGTTCCAGCGTCACACGCAGAACGCCGTCCGCCACGCGATCCCATCTGACGGCCGTGTTACCAACGTCGGGCCTACCAGGGTCGGGCATTGCGCCATCCTCATCAGCAGCTCGTGGATCCGCGGTGGCCACGGACACGACCCGTGAAACGGGTGCCGGCCGCCGCCTGCCATTCTGGGCGGATATCTTTCCGGGTGAAACGTCTTCGGCCGGGCCGGCGGGCCGGTCAGGCCATGGTGAGCCCGCCGCTGACCGACAGCGTCTGACCGGTGATGTAGCCGCTGTCGTCGGAGGCGAAGAACGCGACGGCCGCCGCCACGTCGCTCGGCTGCGCCAGGCGGCGCAGGGGCACCGACCGCGTCATTCCGGCGATGACCTTCTCGGCGTCCTGGCCGGCGTTGTCGGCGAACTTGCGCAGGGCGGGCGTGTCGGTGGGGCCGGGGCAGACGGTGTTCGCGGTGACGCCCCTGGTGGCCACCTCGCGGGCGAGCGTCTTGGTGAAGGCGATGATGCCGCCCTTGGCACCGGAGTACACCGCCTCGAGCGAGGAGCCGACCCGGCCCGCGTCGGAGCCGATGTTGATGATGCGCCCCCAGCCCCGCTCCAGCATGCCGGGTACCACGGTCTTGGTGACCCGCAGCGCCCCCTTGAAGTTGATTTCCAGGATGCGGTCCCAGAACTCCTCGGTGGTGTCGACGAACTTGAGGAAGTCGTCCCAGCCGGCGTTGTTCACGGCGATCTCGACCGGGCCGAGCTCGCCGGTCACCGCCTTCACCCCGGCCTGGACGGAGGCGGTGTCCGTCACGTCCACGTGGACGGCGATGGCCTTGCCGCCGGCGGCGTTGACGGCCGCGGCGGTGGCCGTCGCCGCCTCGAAGTTGAGGTCGGCGACGGCGACCTGGAAACCCCTGGCCCCGAGCGTCCGCGAGATGCCCTCGCCGATGCCCTGCGCGCCGCCGGTGACGAAGGCGACCCGATTGCTCATGTTTGTCTCCGCTGTGCTCGTCGTGTCGTGTGTTCGTCGTGTCGCTGGAAAAGCCGTGCCGCCGGGAAAACCGTGCCGGCGGAAAAGCCGTCAGGCGGCGCTGGACGGCCAGTTCACCGGCCCGGCGATGAGCGAGTGGCTGGTGAGGGTGCGGCCGAGCACCGACTGCGCCTCGCGGGCCGCCTCGATGATCGCGGGCAGCGACAGGCCGGTGGCCACACCCATCTCGTGGAACATGCTCACCAGGTCCTCGGTGGCGATGTTGCCGGTCGACCCGGCCGGGACGGGGCAGCCACCGAGCTCACCGAAGCTCGACTCGAAGCTGGAGCAGCCGGCTTCCAGCGCGGCGAACGCGTTGGCCAGCCCCTGCCCCCGCGTGTTGTGGAAGTGGGCGGTGACCTCGACGCCGGGCAGCCGTTCGAGCGCCGCGGTGAAGAACTCGCCGGCGTACGCGGGGTTGGCCATCCCGGTGGTGTCACCGAAACCGATCTCGGTCGCCCCCGCCTCGGCGAACCGCTCCGCGATGTCCAGCACCCGCTTCAGCTCGATCCTGCCCTCGTACGGGCAGCCGAAGGACGTCGCGATGACGGCGGCGCAGCGCAGCCCCTCCGCCCGGATCCGGCCGACCATGACGTCGTTGTCGGCCATCGTCTCGTCGACGGTGCGGTTGACGTTCTTCTTGTTGTGCGTCTCCGACGCGGACACGAAGACCGCGATCTCGTGGAAGAGGTGGCGCACCTTCAGCGCGTTGTCCAGCCCCCTGCTGTTCGGGACGAGGACCATGAGCGACACGTCGTCGGGCACGTCGATGCGCTCAAGTACCTGCACGCGGTCGGCAAGCTGTGGGATCACGTCCGGGCGGACGAAGCTGGCCACCTCGATCCGTTTGAAACCGGCTCGGCCCAGGGCGTTGATGAGCCGGACCTTGTTGTCGGTGGCGATGCGTTCCGGCTCGTTCTGGAAACCGTCCCGTGGGCCGACCTCCCGGATGTGCACACGGTCGGGGCGGTGCGTGCTCATTGTTCGGACTCCTCTCCGTTCTCCGCGGGCCTGTGTCGCCGCGGGCCTGACCGGGCTGCTCAGGATCTGTCCGAGACAGCCCGCTCGAGGGCTTCCTGATGCTCCGGCGCGGCGATGGCGATCAGGCGCCGGGCACGTTCCACAAGGTCACAGCCGCGCAGGTGCGCGGCGCCGTACTCCGTCACGACCACGTCCACGTCCGACCGGGACGTCGTCACCACTCCTGCCTCGAGAGCCGGCCTGATCGTGGACTCCGCTCCGGAACGCGCGCGCAGCGCGATGACGGAACGGGTCCCGGTCAGGGCCGCCGCCCGCGAGAAGTCGACCTGGCCGCCGACCGCCCCGATCAGGGCGCCGCGCCGTACCTCGGCTCCGACCTGCCCGGTCAGGTCGACCTCGATGGCCGAGTTGATCGACACCAGCGAACGCAGGTGGGACAGTGTCGCCGGGGCGTGCGTGTAGCTGGCGGGGCGGAACTCGACCGGCAGTTCGGCCAGCCGTTCGTACAGTTCGGTGCTGCCGAGCGCCGCGCCGGTGACGACGACGCCCTGGTCGATCTCCTTGCGCGCCCCGGTCAGCACGCCCTTGTCGACCAGGCGCATGATGCCGTCGGAGATCATCCCGGAGTGGAAGCCGAGGTCCCGGTGGCCGACGAGGCAGTCGAGGACCGCGGATGGAAGTGGACCGACACCCATCTGGAGGGTGTTCCCGTCCTCGACGAGCTGCGCAACGTTGCGCGCGATGGCCTGGTCCGTGCTGTCCGGCGGGCGTTCGGGTGCCTGCCGCAGCGGGCGGTCGGTCTCCACCACGGCCGCGAACCGGCTCAGCGGGATCCGTGGCGTGCCGACGGTCGCCGGCATCCGTTGGTTGATCTCGGCGATCAGCACGGGGGTGTGCCGCACGGCGTCGGCGGCGTAGTCCACGCCGACACCGAGCGAGCAGGTGCCGTCGGCGTCCGGCGGCGAGACCTGAACGAAGCCGACGTCGCGGGGCAGGTGCCCCTCGGCGAACATCCGCGGTAGCGCGGAGTAGTGGCACGGCAGCACGTCGAGGCGCCCGGCACGGCTGAGCACCCGTAACTCGCCCAGGCCGCCGTAGGAGACCAGACGGAGTGCCTCGGGCAGCTCCCGGGTGAGCCGCTTGTCCCAGCTCAGCCCGCAGAAGGCGCGCCGCGGGCCGAGCCGGTCGATCTGGTCGAGCAGCGCGTGCACCAGCGGCTGCGGTTCCGCGCTCGCCTGGCCCCACCAGACACCGGCACCCGGCGCCAGGTACCTCGTGAGATCGATCATCCGTCGAGCCGCTGCACCAGGGTGGCGGTGCCGAGCCCGCCGCCGCAGCACATCGTGATCAGGCCGAGCTCGGCGTCGCGCCGTTGCAGTTCGGCGAGGATCGTGGCGGTCAGGCGCGAGCCGGTGGCGCCGACGGGATGCCCGAGCGCGATGGCCCCGCCGTTGACGTTGACCCGGTCCATGTCGGGCTTGAGCTCGCGTTCCCAGGCAAGCACCACGGAGCTGAACGCCTCGTTGATCTCGATCAGGTCGATGTCGTCGATCGTGAGCCCGTTGCGCTCGAGCAGCTTGCGCGTCGCGGGGATGGGGCCGGTCAACATGATGATCGGGTCGACCCCGACCGTGGTCTGGTCGAGGACGCGGGCCCGGACCTTCAGGCCGTGACGCTGCGCGGCCGGGCGGGAGGCGAGCAGCACGGCGGCGGCGCCGTCGGAGATCGGTGACGAGCTGCCGGCCGTGATGCGCCCGTCCTCCGGGCGGAAGGAAGGCTTCAGGCCGGCCAGCGTCTCCAGGTTGGTGCCCGGCCGGATGCTCTGGTCGCTGCTACGGATCTCCCCCGCCAGTTCCAGGGGCACCATCTCGGCGGCGAAGCGGCCCTCGTCGACCGCCGCGACGGCCAGCTGGTGCGAGCGCACCGCGAACTCGTCCATCTCCGTGCGGCTGATCTGCCAGCGGTCCGCGATCAGCTCGGCGCTCTCGCCCTGGTGGACGAAGGAGTACCGGTCGCGCAGCTGAAGCGGCCACGGGTCGCCGTACAGTTCGGAGATCTTGCCTGGCGAGTTGATGGGGACGTGCCCCATATGCTCGACGCCGCCGGCGATGACCACGTCGTGCGTGCCGGAGCCGATCAGCGCGGCCGCCATGGCGAGCGCGGTCTGCGCCGACCCGCAGCGCCGGTCGAGGGTGACGGCGGGCACCTCGGGCGGGTAGCCGGCCTGCAGCCAGGCGTTGCGCCCGATGTTGCGCGACTGCTCGCCGAAGGGCGCCGTACAGCCGATGACGAGGTCCTCGACCACGTCGGGAGCGATACCGCCGCGGGCGATCAGCTCGGTGTAGCAGGCGGCGAGGATCGCGTTGGGGTGGGTGTCGCGGTACCAGCCCCGCTCCGGGTGCGACCTGCCGATGGGTGTGCGGACGGCCTCCGCTATCAGCACCTCCCGGCCGGTGTGCAGGAAGGGGCTTGTGGTCGCCCTGGTCATCACATCACCGTTCCACCGTCGACGGGCAGCACCTGGCCCGTGATGTACGCGGCCGCGTCGGAGGCGAAGAACACGAAACTGCCGGCGATCTCCGCCGGCTGCGCCCAGCGGCCGAGCGGGATTCTCGCCAGTGTCTTCTGCGCCAGCTTCTCGTTGCTGCGGATGTTCTGCGTCATGGGTGTGGCCGCCAGCGGGGCCAGCGCGTTGACCGTGACGTTGCGCCGCGCGAGCTCCTTGGCCAGCGACTTCGTCAGGCCGATGATGCCGGCCTTCGCCGCCCCGTAGTTGGCCTGCCCGATCGTGCCCTGCAGCCCCGCGGCCGAGGTCACGTTGATGATGCGCCCGCTGCCGTCCTCGGGCAGGTACGGCAGGGCGGCCTGGCTGCACACGAAGCTGCCGACCAGGTGGATGTCGATGATCCGGCGGAACGCCTCCTGGGTGAGGTCGGGGAACATCGCCGGTGCGATCGCGCCGGCGATGTTGACCAGGATGTGCAGGGTGCCGTCGGCGAGCGCCGCCGCGCGCCGGGCGGCCTCGGCGGCGGCCGTGCCGTCGCGGACGTCGAGGGCGAAGGAGTCCGTCGTGCCTCCGGTGGCGCGGATCCGTTCCGCCACCGACTTCGCCGCCTGTTCGTCGATGTCGGAGACGAGGACCGCGGCGCCCGCGGCCGCGAACGCCTCCGCGACCGCCGCCCCGATCCCGCTGCCCGCCCCCGTCACCAGTGCCGAGCGGCCGTGCAAACCGAACATCAGTAGCTCCTGGGCAGACCGAGAACGTGTGGGCCGAGATAGTTCAGGACCATTTCCTGGCTGATCGGGGCGATCCGCAGCAGCCGCGCCTCCCGGAAGTAGCGCGCGACGGGGTACTCCTCGGAGTAGCCCATTCCGCCGTGCGTCTGCAGCGCCCGGTCGGCCGCCTGGAAACCGGCGTCGGCGCACAGGTACTTGGCGGTGTTCGCCTCCCGGGCGCAGGGCTTGCCCTGGTCGTAGAGCCAGGTCGCCTTGCGCAGCACCAGTTCAGCCGCGTCGAGGTGGGCCAGCGAGTCGGCCAGCGGGAACTGCAGGCCCTGGTTCTTGCCGATGGGACGGCCGAACACCTCGCGCTCGTTGCCGTAGCGGACGGCCTGCCGCAGCGCGGCGCGGCCCAGCCCGAGCGCCTCGGCGGCTATCAGCATCCGCTCCGGGTTCAGCCCGTCCAGCAGGTACCGGAACCCCGCACCCTCCTCGCCGACCCGGTCCTCCACCGGAATGCGTAGGTCGTCGATGAAGAGCTCGTTCGAGCTGACCGCGTTGCGCCCCATCTTCCTGATCGGCCGGATGTCGACCGCGTTGCGGTCGAGGTTGGTCAGGAAGAGGGTCATGCCGTCGGTCTTCTTCTTCACGTCCTCGTACTTGGTCGTCCTGGTGAGCAGGAGGACCTTCTCGGACTCCAGCGCCTTGGAGATCCACACCTTGCGCCCGTTGACCACGTAGTGATCGCCGTCCCGGCGGGCGAACGTGGTGATGCGCGTGGTGTCGAGCCCCGCGCCCGGCTCGGTGACCCCGAAGCACACGTGCAGGTCGCCGTTGACGATGCGGGGCAGGTTGCGCCGCTTGAGCTCTTCCGAGCCGTGGACGATGACCGGGTGCATCCCGAAGATCGACAGGTGCATCGAGCTCGCGGCGTTCATGCCGCCGCCGGACGCCGACACCTCTTCGAGCAGGATCGACGCCTCGGTGATACCGAGGCCGTGACCGCCGTACTCCTCGGGCGTGGTGATCCCCAACCAGCCGCCTCTGGCGAACGCGTCGTAGAACTCGGTCGGGAACTCGTGTGCGGAGTCCTTCTCTAACCAGTACTGATCGTCAAACTTGTTCGCGAGTTCGGCGACAGCTTTGCGGATCGTCGCCTGGTCCTCTGTCAGGTCGAAGTCCACGGCAGGTCTCCTGTTCAGCCAGGCACGACAACTTTTGGATGGAGCGTATCAAAGGACAGACCAAAAAGTCTGTATCAGCTGACGGGCAGCAGAGGCAGTGCCGCGGCCAGCCGCTCGTTCCACACGCCCGGCGCGCCGAAGAGCCGTTTGTTCAGCTTCGCCCGCTTGTAGGCGAGCTGCAGTTCGTGCTCCCAGGTGTAGCCGATGGCGCCGTGCATGGTCAGCGCGCTGTCGGCCGCCTGCTCACCGGCGGCCGTGACCTGCGCCTTCGCGGTCGCCGCGTGCAGCGCCGCCTCCTCGTTCCCCTGGTCCACGGACGCGGCGGCGAAGTAGACGATGGACCGAGCTGCCTCGACCGAGACCAGGATGGAGGCGGCCGCGTGCTTCACCGCCTGGAACGAGCCGATCGGGACCCCGAACTGCCGTCGCTGCTTGCTGTACTCCACCGCGAGACGCAGCATGCGCTCCGCGGCCCCGAGGCTGTCGGCGGCGACGAGAACGGCCGCCCGCAGCGCGGCCTGGGCGAGCACCCGCTCGGCGTCGACGTCCAGCCGCCGGGCGGGAACGTCGGCAAGATCCACATCCGCCACCGAGCGGCTGCGGTCCAGCAGTTCGCGAGCCCTGATCCCCACACCCTCGGTGTCGACGTCGACCAGGAACAACGCCCGCCCCGCGGCCGTGCTCGCCGGAACGACCAGGTACCGGGCGCGGTCCGCGCCGAGGACCGACCGTACGGTGCCGCGCAGGACTCCGATCTCCTGGCCGTCCAGGCCGGCCCGGTCGGCCTCCACCCGGACAACCGAGCCGGGCTCGTCCGGCGGCCTGTCCGCGTCCACGGCGAGAGCCGCGAAGCTGCCGTCGGTGAGCACCGCGGCGACCCGCCCCGGCAGGCCGGTCAACGCCTCGACGGCGAGCACCGACGCCGTCCACGCGCTGGACGGGGCGCTGTGCCGCCCCAGCCGCTCGGCCGTGAGCGCGAGCTCCAACAGGCCGCCGCCCTGACCGCCGTACTCCTCCGCGAACCCCACGGCCAGCCAGCCCTCCGAGACGAACAGCCCCTCGAAGGTGGCGGCGTCACCGGCGCCGAGCCAGTTGTGCACGGTCTCGGCGGGGGCGAAACGGTCCAGCCACTCGCCCAACGAGTCCCGGAACATCTCCTGCTCGTCGGCCAGATCCCACCGCATGCCCGCTCCTGTCATGCTCGTCCATGATTGCCCTGCGCACGATGTTCGGATGGTAACTTAGGTCTGACCAATAGACCATCGATAGATGGAATCACATGGCCGACGCGTTGAAGAAGGATCGATCGGCGATCCGGCTCGCTCCCATGGAGGTCCCCAAGGCATCGGACGTGCTGGCGAACGAGCTTCGCGAGCGCATCCTCACCGGCGAGTTCACCGAGGACACACCGCTTCCACCAGAGCGTGAGCTGGTCACGCAGACCCGGATGAGCCGTTCAACCGTCCGGGAGGCCCTGCGCATCCTTGAGGTTCAGGGCCTGGTCCGGATCAAGGCCGGCCGGGCCGGTGGCGCCTTTGTCCAGCGGCCAAGCAAGGACGCGGTCGAGACCTCGGTGAGCCTGGTGATCAGGGGCCAGCAGATCCGGCTGGCCGCGCTGCTGGAGACCCGCGAGGCCATCGAGCCGTTCTGCGCCCAGCTCGCCGCCCGGTACCGCACGGAGGACGACCTGAAGGCGCTCGATGCCGCCAACGAGGCCATCACCGACACCGGCAGCACGCTGGCGGCGTTCCTGCAGGCCAACGTCGACTGGCACGTGGGCGTGGCCACCGCCAGCCACAACGAGTTGCTGATCGGCCTCATGACCGCCCTGTCGCGGGCGATCTACACGGCCACCGAGAACGAGCGGTTCATCAACGATGAGGTGCGACGGCTGACGGCGAAGGCGCACGTGTCCATCACCAGGGCCATTCGCGCGCGGGACCCCGAGGCCGCGGTACGCCGGATGAACCGTCACGTCCACTCCTACGCCCAGGCGGTCCTCGAGGTCGAGGAACGCACCGAGATCTCGGTGCCCAACGGGACGTGACAGGCGGTCACCCGCCCACCGAGGCCCCGTCGGAACCCGCCCCGATTCCGGTCCACCCGCGCTCAGGCGTCCAGCCCGACCGCCGCGCGGATCTCCTCCACCGCGTCCGGGTTCTCCGCGCCGGAAAGATCCCCGGGATCCCGGCCCAGGGCCGCCGCCCGCACCGCGCGCCGCAGTATCTTCGCCGACCGCGTCTTGGGCAGTTGCGACACACGCCGGACCAGCCCCGGGGCGAAGGGCTTGCCGAGCTCGGCCGCGACCATCTCCCGCAACTGCGCCGAGACGTCCTCCGTCGCGTCCGGGCGGGGAACCCAGAACGCCCAGACAGCCTCGCCCTTCTTCGGGTCCGGGACGCCGACCGCCGCCGCCTCGGCCACCGCCGGATGGGTGATCATGACAGATTCGACCTCGGCCGGTGCCAGGCGCTTGCCCGCCACGTTCATGACGTCGTCGGAGCGGCCCAGGATGAACCACTGCCCGTCCTTGTCGACCAGGGCGAAGTCGCCGTGGCGCCACAGGCCGGGGAAGGTCGACCAGTACGCCTCGAGATAGCGGGCCTCGTCCCGCCACACCCCGCGCGTCATCGCCGGCCAGGGCTGACGGCACACCAGCTCGCCGACCTCACCGCGCACCGGCTGTGCCCGGTCGTCCACCACGTCGACGTCCATGCCCAGCGACGGGCCGCCCAGCGAGCAGCTGCGGATGGGCTCGACCGGGTACGGCGCGAGGAAGGATCCGCCGACCTCGGTGCCGCCCGAGAAATTGATGATCGGGACCCGCCCCCCGAAGACGTCCCTGGCCAGCCATTCGTAGGAGTCGGGGTGCCATGGCTCACCCGTCGAGCCGAGCACGCGCACCGACGACAGATCGAAGTCGTCCAGCGAGATCTTCTCGCTGGAGCGCAGCGTGCGGATCAGCGTCGGCGAGACCCCGAGCATGGTGACGCGGTGCCGGTCCACCAGGTCCCACAGGCGGTTGGTGTCGGGCACGTCGGGCGAGCCCTCGTAGAGCAGCAGCGTCGCGCCGTTGGCGTGCGTCCCGAAGATCGATAATGGGCCCATGATCCAGCCCATGTCCGTCACCCAGCAGAACACGCCCCCCGGGCCGACGTCGAAGGAGTAGGCGACCTCGCTGGCCACCTTCACCAGGAAGCCTGCGTGGGTGTGGACGGCACCCTTGGGCCGGCCCGTCGTCCCGGAGGTGTACGCCAGCAGCAGGGTGTCGGTCGCGCGCAGCGCCTCGGCCTCGCCAGCGCCGTCCGGGCCGGCGTCATCCGGGCCGGTGAGCAGGTCGCTCCACCGGACATCCCTGGTCGCGGAGGTCTCCGGGGCATCGTCGAGGTTGCCGACGACGACGACGTGCTCCACCGTCGGGCAGGACCGCAACGCCTCATCGAGCAGCGGTTTCATGGCCACCGCGCGGCGGCGCCGGATGGTGCCGTCGGCGACGACGACCGCCCTGGCGTCGGCGTCCTGGATACGGGAGGCGATGGCGGAGGGCGCGAACCCGGAGAACAGCGGCACCAGGACCGCGCCGATGCGGGCGACCGCGTAGGAGGCGACGACGGCCTCGGGGATCATCGGCAGGAACAGGGCGACCGCGTCGCCCCTGCCGATCCCGAGCCGGCGCAGGCCGGCGCTGACCCGCTCCACCTGCCGGGTGAGCTCACGGTAGGTCACCGTCGTGGTCGTGCCGTCCTCGGCCGTGTGGATGACGGCCGGCCGGTTCGCGACCGAGGCGTCACCGTCCCAGCGCCCCAGGCAGGCGTCGACGATGTTGAGCTCGCCGCCCACGAACCAGTCGGGATGCTCGATACCCGCGGAGAGGTCGACCACCCGCGAGTACGGCGTGCGGAAGGGCAGGCCCAGGTCCTTGACCACGGCGTCCCAGTACCAGCCGATGTCGCGCACCGAGCGCTCGCGCAACTCGGCCAGCGACGACAGGCCGTGCGCCCGCGCCAACCGGGTGACGTTGGCGTTCTCGATGTACTCCGAGGTGGGGGTCCAGGTGTACCCGGTCCCGGCGTGTTCGGTCCCGGTGTGCTCGGTCCCAGTATGCTCGGTCACGGTCAGCTCCGGGGCATGTCGAGGATACGTTCAGCGACGATGTTGCGCTGGATGAAGGTGGATCCGCCGGCGATCGCGGTGCCGCGGGCCTGGTAGGCCAGCCGGAGCCAGCGCGTGCTGTCCAGTTCCCTGGCATCCGGGGAGAACTGGCCGCCCAGCGGCTCCAGCGAGAGCCGGAAGTCGGCCAGGTCCTCGACGAGCGGGCAGAAGTAGAGCTTGCCGATCGAGGTGACCGGCCCGGGCGGGCCGTCGGCGGCGGCGAGCGTGACCACCCGCTGGCCGATGAGATAGTGGATCAGGGCGCGCCCGTAGAGGTCGGCGACCTTCTGGCGGATCGCCGGGTCCTCCCCCAGCGGGCGCCCGTCGTCGCCGGTGCGCCGGCCGATGTCGGCGATGATGGTGTCGACGGCGCGCTTGGTGTTCACCCGGCCGGTGGCAATGGCGACCCGCTCGTAGGACAGCGTGGCCATCGCGACCCGCCAGCCGCCGTCCACCTCGCCGACGACCCTGTCGTCCGGGATGAAGACGTCGTCGAGGAAGACCTCGTTGAACTCGGCCTCGCCCAGCATGTGCGCGAGCGGACGGATGGTGACGCCGTCGGCGTCCATCGGCAGCAGGAAGTAGGTGATCCCCTTGTGGCGCGGCCCGCCGCCGGTGCGCGCGAGCAGGATGCCGTTGGCGGCGAGGTGCGCCCGGCTGGTCCAGATCTTCTGGCCCTGGAGCAGCCAGCCGCCGTCGACCCTGGTCGCCCTGGTCCGCAACGACGCCAGGTCCGAGCCGGCCTCCGGCTCGGAGAAGAGCTGGCACCAGATCTCCTCGCCGGTGAGGATCGGCCGCAGGAAGCGCTCCTTCTGCTCGTCCGTGCCGAACTCGATGATCGTCGGACCCGCGAGGTCCTCACCGATGATGTTCAGCCGTTCGGGGACGCCGGCGCGGTCGGTCTCCTCGGCGAAGACCGCGCGTATTTTCGCGTCGGCGCCACCGCCGCCGTACTCCTTCGGCCACGACAGCCCGGCATAACCGGCGTCGAACAACAGACGTTGCCACTGCCGCCAGAACGGCAGCTTCTCGACCAGATCGGCCGGCTCCGGCCAGGGAAGGCGCGGAAGTGCCGTCGCCAGCCATTCCCGGACCTCGGCGCGGAAGTGTCGTTCCCCTGGCGAGTCCGCAAGATCCATGCTTGCACCCCTCATCCGCGATTGATGCGATGGTACTATAGGTCAGACCGAAAAGGGGTTTTCGCAGTGGCCACATGCACGGTGGCCGCTGGCACGGGGAGGACTTGCGCGGTGGCGGCTTTCACGGTGGCGAGGAACAACGGGTGAGCGACGGGAAACTCATCGGCACGGTCGTGGACAAGATCGCCTTCGACGTCGAGCGCGGCAAGATCTGGGAGTTCGCCCGGGCGACGTTCACCACGGACCCCGTACACACGGACGCGGACGCCGCGCGCGCCGCGGGTTTCGACGATCTGCTGGCCACCCCGACCCACGTCGTCGTCGTCGGGCACTGGCGTGACCAGCGCGCCTTCGTCGACAGGCTCGGCCTGGCCCTCGAGCGTGTGGTCGTGGGCTCGGTGCGCTGGCAGTACCTGCGCCCGCTGCGGGCCGGGGACTCGCTGCGCGCCGTGCGCCGCGTCGTCGGCGACGAACGCCGCGACGGGAAACGCGGTGGCTCCATGCGCGTCGTGACACTGGAAACCGAGTATGTCGACGCCACGGGAACACCGGTCGTCCGGCAGCGGGATGTGCTCATCGAGCGAGGAAAGAGCGCATGAGTCACCCTGTTCGGGCCAGGCAACCCATTCGGGCCGCGGTCGGGGACACCCATCCGGCCCGAGAGATCGGGCCGCTCACGCAGACCGACATCGTGCGTTTCGCCGGCGCGGGCGGCGATTTCAACCCGTTGCACCACGATCCCGAGTTCGTGCGCTCGAGCGGCTTTCCCGGTGTCATCTCGATGGGGCAGCTGCAGGCCGGGATGCTGGCCGGCTGGCTGTCGGACTGGCTGGGCGTGGAGCACCTGCGAGAATTCGAGGTGCGTTTCGTCGCCCCGGTTTTCCTCGGCGACGTACTGCGCCTGTCCGGTGAAATCGTCGCGGTCGACGGGCCGGGCCCTGCCTCGGCCGCCGAGCCGGTCACGGAGTCGGTCGCCGAGATCGCCCTGTCGGTGCGCCGGGGCGACGACACAGTGGTACGGGCCAGCGCGAAGGCCGTCGTCGCCTCGTCCTGAGGTCGCCGCGGCCCGCGCCGGCGCCCACCACCTCCCACGCCGGCGGCCACCACCGGTGGCCGCCACGCCGCTGTCGGGGCGTCTCCCGCGGAGCTCCGCTCGGCGCTGAGCGGGATCCGCGGGAGACGCCCCGGCTCACGCCCCGAGCTTCTCGGCCCTGAGCTTCTCGGCGATGTCGGCGCGCAGGACGTGTTTCTGGACCTTGCCCGTCGCGGTCATCGGCAGCCGCGAGACGATCTCCAGGCGCTCGGGCACCTTCTGGATGGCCAGCCCCCGGCCGAGCAGGTAGGCCCGCACGTCCTCCAGCGTCAGCGGCTCGTGCCCCGCGGCGAGCACGAGGTAGCCGCACAGCCGCTCCCCCAGCCGCTCGTCCGGCATCCCGACGACCGCGACATCGCCGATGGCCGGGTGGGCGGTGAGCAGGTCCTCGACCTGGCGGACGCTGATGTTCATGCCGCCGCGGATGACGATGTCCTTCAGCCGGCCGGTCACCCGCACGTACCCGTCGGCGTCCATGACCCCCAGGTCGCCGGAGCGCGAGTAGCCGTCCGGGGTGAACAGGGCGGCGGTCTCCGGTGGGTTGTTGATGTACTCGAGCATGTGGCTGGGCCCGCGGAAGGCGATGTCGCCCTCCTGGCCACGCGGCACCTCGTGGCCCGCCTCGTCGACGATCCTGATCGAGCTGCCGGGCAGCGCCGACCCGTCGGAGGTGATCGAACGGGTCGGGTCGTCCTCCACCGTGCACATGGTGCTCACGGCGTTCTCCGTACGGCCGTAGAGGCTCTCTATCTGGCAGTTCGGCAGCAGGTCACGGGCCCGTTCCACGAAGGAGCCCGGTATGGGCGCGCCCGCGGAGACCCAGATCCGCAGACTGCTGGAATCGTGCTGGTCGGGGTCGTAGACGTCGATGAGCATCTGCAGGAACGTCGTCGCGGTCACCGAGACGGTGCAGCGGAACTTACCGATCTGCTGCAGCCCCGCGCGGGGCTCCCACACGTCCATCAAGTGGGAGGCGGCGCCGTGGATCAACGGTATGAGGAGGCTGGTGATGAACCCGGTGGTGTGCGTGATGGGCGACGGGCCGAACTGGACGTCGGACTGGCGGTAGCCGAGACCCTTGCCGAGCAGCCGCGAACCGCCAGCGAAGGTGTTGAAGGTGTGCAGGCAGCCCTTGGGGTTGGACGTCGTGCCCGAGCTGTAGACGATCACGAAGGGGTCGTCGGCGCCGGCACCCGCGCCGAGTTCATCGGCCGTGGGCGCCGGGCCGGTGGCCGCCAGCAGCGATTCGAAGGGGATCACCGTGTCGCGCTCGTCGGAGGAACTCCCCCGCACCACGATGATCTTCTCCAGGCTCGGGCTGTCGGCCTGGAGCTTGGTGTACATGTCGAGGTAGTCGAAGTTGCGGAACTTCTCGCTGGTGACGGCCAGCCGGACGCCACCGTCGCGCAGGATGTAGCCGACCTCCTCGTTCCGGTAGATCGGCATGATCGGTATCGCGATGGCGCCGAGCCGTGACAGCGCCACCACGACCTGCACGAATTCCGTCCAGTTGGGGAGCTGGACGCTGACGCGGTCCCCCCTGCCGACGCCGAGGCGCCGCAGGCTGGCCGCGAGGCGTAACCCGCTGTCCCGCAGTTCCTGGTAGCTCAGGGACGCGCTGTTGTCCGTGACGAACACTTTGTCTGGCTGCTGGGAGGCCTGCGTCTCCAGGATGTCGAACAGGGTTTCCGCACGCCATACACCGGTCGCGTAGTAGGTGGTGATGTCGTCGTGCGAGTAGCGGTCCGTCACCGTTGTGAACGTCATCGTGATCTTCCTCGTCGTCAACAGCTACCGTGCCCCAGGTCACACCATTTCAGTCAACCTTAGAATGGTTGGACCAAAAAGGCAACGAGTTGGAGCCGAACGCCGACAACGGGTCAGAACTGGACGATCTCGGAGTCAGACGATCACCGCATCTTCCACTCGGGAGCCCGCTTCTCCCGGAACGCCCGCACCCCCTCGACGAGGTCCTCGGTGGTGAAGGCCAGCGCGAGCTGGGCCTGCAGCACGTCCAGTGCCTCGCCGAGCGCGAGGTCCCGAGTGGTGTTGATGGCGTCCTTACCGAGCCTGATCAGCAGCGGCGACTTCGACGCCAGCTTGCGCGCCCAGGCCCGGACGGTGTCGTCGAACTCGGCGTCGGGCACCACCGTGTTCACAATGCCCAGGTCACGGGCTTCCGAAGCGCTGACGAGCTCACCGAGCAGCATCAGCTCGTTGGCCTTGAGCCGACCGACGTTGCGGTAGATGAGAGCCGAGATCATGAAGGGGAACGCGCCCACGTTGATCTCCGGGCAGCCGAACCGGACCGACTCCTTCGCGATCACCAGGTCGCAGGCCAGCGCCAGCCCGAACGCCCCCGCGAGCACGTCGCCGTTGGCGGCGCAGATCACCGGCTTGCCCAGGGCCCCGATCAGCTTGAACAGGCGCGGGAAGCGGTCGAGCCCGGCGTACTTGGTGATCGTCGGACGATCGTCGGCGAACGCCTTGAGGTTGCCGCCCGCGGAGAAGATCCGCTCATGCGACGAGGTGAGCACCGCGACCCGCACGCCAGTGTCGATCTTTGCCTCCTCCAGCGCGTCCAGGAGATCATCGAGGAGATCGTCGCTGAGCGCGTTGCGGGTCTGCGGGTGATCCAGCGTCACGAGGGCGACGCCGTGGTCGTCGACCTCGTAGCGGACGAGCTTGTCTGTCATCGGCGTTGTCCCTTCCCGGTACGGGGTGTTCAGTCCTGTGTCAGGACGATCTTTCCGAACCCGCCGCCCCGCTCGAGGTACTGATGCGCCTGGTCGGCCTGGTCGAGCGGAAAGACCCGGTCGATGACCGGGGGCGCCACCCGCCGGGACGTCAGCAGCTCCAGCAGCCCGGCGAAGTCGCGGGGACCACCCATTGTGGTACCGAGCAGGTCGAACTGCCCGAAATAGAAGTGCCGTACGTCGATGCGCGCCTCCTGCGCGCGCGACGCGCCGAGAACCACCAGCCGGCCGCCCGGCCGCAACGCCCGGATCGACTCCTGCCAGGTGCCCACCGAATCCAGCACGAGGTCGAAGCCCCTTCCCCCGGGTGAGAGCTCCCTGGCCGCCTGTGGCCAGTCGGGCTCGGTGTAGAGCACGCCGCCGCCGGCCCCGAGCCCACGAGCAGACTCGATCTTGCCGACCGAGGACGAGGTGACCGCCACCGAGGCGCCGATGCCGACCGCGAGGCTGACCGCCATCGTGGCGACGCCGCCACCGGCGCCGAGCACCAGGGCGGACTCCCCGGCACGCAGCCGGCCGCGGGTGAACAGCGCGCGATAGGTGGTCAGCCCCACCAGTGGCAGGGCAGCCGCCTGCGGCCAGCTGAGCCCGGCGGGCTTCGGCACCACACATTCGACGGGCACCCGCACCAGTTCGGCGTAGGTGCCCGGCCGGTGGTCGCCGAGGATCTCCCAGGACGCGCCCGGCGCGCTGTCGTCCTCGCCCCACCACAGCGAGGGCACGATCACCACTTCCTCGCCGGTGTCCACCCGCACGCCCGCGCCGTCCGCGCCGAGCACGTGCGGCAGCGGGGAGTGGTACCTGCCCTGCCGGACCAGCACGTCGTGCCAGTTCAGGGCGCTGGCCCGCAGCCGCACCGTGGCCCACCCGGGCTCCGGCCGCGGGTCGGGGAAGTCGGCGAACCGAAGGTTGCCCGCCGGGCCGAACTCGTCGAGGACAACCGCGCGCACCCTACCTCCAGAACCCCAACTAAAGGTCTGACCATTGGACCCTAGTGCTGGCGGGCGCGGGGGCGCAAGCGGCCCCGCTACAGGTGGTTCTGGCCGATCGTCAGACGCAGGTACTGGGAGATGGCCTCCGCGCGGTTCTCCGCGCCCAGCTTGCGCAGAATGCGCTTCACATGCGACTTCACGGTACCGTTGGTGATCACGAGTTTCTCGGCGATCCTGTTGTTCGTCGCGCCCGTCGCCATCAGCGTCAGCACCTCGAGCTCACGGCCCGTGAGCGACTCCATCTTCGACGAGCGCGTGGTGTGCAGCAGCCGGGCGGGCCGGGTGGCAGCGAGCGCGGTGGCGTGCTCCCGGCTGGCGAGATCGATCTCGGCACCCGCAAGGTCGTCCAGCACCGACTCGACGGTCTGCATCGCACTGCGCACCTGCTCGCGCTGGTCACGCAGCCGCCCCAGCAGCACGGCACGCTCGAAGATCTGCCCGAAACCCTCGGCGAAGGCCCACAGGATGTCCCGGTCGAGGGCGGACACCTGCTCGGACTTGTAGTCCGCGTGCAGGAAACCGATCACCCGGCCGGTCGGCATGAGCGGCGCCGCGACGTAGGAACGCAGCTCGGAGGCGTCCAGGAGCGGGCGGTAGACCCGCCGGTCGTGCGCGCCGTCGGTGACCAGCGCCGGTTCACACCGCCGCACCATCTCGCTCTCGAGTAGCAGATGATCGAGGTGGATCTCCGGGATGGCGCTGATCCACTTCCGGAAGGTCCGCTCCACCTCCTGGTCGGTGACCGCGTAGCTCTTCCACGGCCGCCACACCGAGCCCTCGACCCGGGAGAGCATCACTCGGTCGAAACCGCAGCCGTGCACGACCGACTCGCACACACGGTTCAGCAGCTCATCCGGTTCATGCACTTTGCGTAGCTGAACCAGGCCGGCGTCGAGCATGTCCAGACGTCGCAGGCGCTCATGGACGAGAAAGTCGTGGATCTCGTAGCGGATGGTGTGCAGTCCCGCCAGCGCCGTGCTCACGTTGACGAGCGAAGCACCGTCCGGGTACTTCGCGGGTGAGACGAGCCGCTCGCGGAGCAGGCCACTCATGACCGCGAGTTGCCCGTCGACAGCGTTGAGGTCGTCCGCGGGCCTGCGGGCGATGTCCCGCCCGACGCCATCGACCAGCTGATCGGCAGTCACCAGCAGTTCACGCGCACGACGCATCAGGTCAGGCCGCCGACGCGTCCCGACCGGAACCATCGCATCCGCGGCGTCCCGGGGGTCTCTTCCCTTCGGTGGAGTCATCGCTGCCAGATCCAGTTCGTAAGGACGTACCGCACCGGTCTGCGCACCGAACCGGTGTGGCGTGTGGCATGTAAGTCTAGGCCCGACCAGTCGGTTTAGGCCTGACCAATCCCGGATTAGGTCTGACCAATCTTCACGGCCGGCGAACCCCCGGGGCGGCCCGCCCCACCCCGCCAGCGCCGGCTCATCGCCGGCCCGTTTCCGCCAGCGATGGCGTGCGCGGCTCTGCCGCCAGGGGCTTCCGACGGTGGGAACAAGCCCATCGATGTACACGATCGTGGACTTGTGGTGACAAAAGGGTCGGGCTGCGAGGGGTGACAGGAGAACCGCCGATGGGGACGGCAGTGGCGGCGCTTCGCGGGACCGGTCCGCGGGCGGGGCCTCGAGCGGCGCAAAAACGCAGGTCAGGGCCGTGCGGACAGGCGGCGAGGCCACGACGCGCGCACCCCGCTCCGGTACGGACGGGCTTTTCCGAAGGAGAAACCCGGGAGAAGGCATCATGAATGTCTCGGTGAACCGCGACCCGCGTGCCGGGCATGGGTAGTAGTTGCTTGCCGCATGCTTGCTACCTGCTTGCCCTACCCACGGTCTTCGACCTTGCGGATGACGCCGACCAGGTGACATTGTTGTATAGCCGACCGGATGACGGCCTGCGTTCTTCCGTGCAACGCGCGACATCGATGTGCCCGATGTCCGCCATCGTGATCGAGGAGTGAACAGGTGCGCCCTGCCGTTGCCGAAGCGGTTCCGGCCGGCCCATCCATGGTGGTGTCCCCACTCGCGACCCAAAGCCGGGCCTGACGAAAAAGGATGTACGCTGTGCGAAGCACGATGCAGGACTTCCCTCTGACGGTGCGTTCGATAGTGGCGCACGGCGTCTCGGTCCACGGCGATCACGGTGCGCGGACCGTGATCGCACCAGGCCAGGTCAGCCGTGCCACGTATGCCGAGATCGGTGCGCGAGCCGCCCGGCTGGCAGGTGCCCTGCGCCGGCTCGGCATCGTCGGGGACCAGCGGGTGGCGACCTTCCAGTGGAGCAACCAGCAGCACCTCGAGGCGTACGCGGCCGTACCGGCGATGGGAGCCGTGCTGCACACGCTGAACATCCGCCTGGCCGCCGAGCAGGTGGCCTACATCGCCAACCACGCCGAGGACCAGGTCATCATCGTCGACGATTCCCTGATCCCACTGCTGGCCGGGGCCCTGCCGAAGATAGACAGCGTGCACACGGTGCTGGTGAACGGCGACGGGGACGCCTTCGCCCTGGAGGATGCCGGCAAGCAGATTCTCCGGTACGAGGAGGTCCTTGCCGCCGAGCCCGAGGAATTCGACTGGCCGGCCGTTGACGAACGCGACGCGGCTTCGATGTGCTACACCAGCGGCACAACGGGCAACCCCAAAGGAGTGGTTTACAGCCACCGGTCGCTGTGGTTACATTCGCAGGCTGCCTGCACCGCGCAGGGTTTCAGTATCAACGCTGACGACACGATTCTCACCATCGTGCCGATGTTTCACGCCAACGCCTGGGGCCTGCCGTACGCCGCTCTGATGAGTGGTGCCAATCTGCTGCTGCCCGGGCCCTTCCTGCAGGCCCAGACGCCGGTCGGGACCATCGATCAGGAACGCCCGACCGTGTCGGGAGCCGTTCCCACCATCTGGAACGACATCCTGAACCACCTGCGGAACAACCCCGGACCCGACCTGTCCTCGTTGCGTCTGGTGCTGTGCGGCGGATCGGCGGTGCCGCGCTCGTTGATGGAGGCCTTCGACAAGGAGTTCGGCGTCCGGATCCTGCATGCCTGGGGGATGACAGAGACCTCTCCGCTGGCGGCGATCGCCCGGCCGCCGGCCGGCCTCGACGAGGAGGAGATGATGCGCTTCCGGGTCACCCAGGGCAGGCCGATCGCGGGCGTGGATCTTCGCATCGTCGACGACAACGGCATCGAACTGCCCGCGGACGGGAAGTCGATCGGCGAGCTCGAGGTCCGCGGGCCCTGGGTCACCGGGGGCTACTACCGCGACGACGACCCGGAGAAGTTCCACGACGGCTGGCTGCGTACCGGCGACATCGGCAGGGTCGACCCCCTGCACTACGTCACGCTGACCGACCGGACGAAGGACGTCATCAAGTCGGGTGGCGAGTGGATCTCCTCGGTCGAGCTGGAGAACACGATCATCGGCCATCCGGACGTGCTCCAGGCCGCCGTCATCGGCGTGCCCGACGAGCGGTGGCAGGAGCGTCCGCTCGCGGTCGTGGTGCTGCGGGACGGAGCGAGCGTGACGGCCGAGGAGCTGCGGACGTGGCTGACGGGCAGGGTCGCGAAGTGGTGGCTGCCGGAGAACTGGTCGTTCGTGGACGCGGTCCCGCTGACGGCGACCGGCAAGTACGACAAGAAGGTGCTGCGCCGCCAGCACGCGGACCAGCTTCTGACAGTACAGACCATCTGACGCCGCCAGGGCGACGGACAGGCGACGTGCACCGGTACACCGCGAGGTAGCGGGACGGCTGCGGGAACCCGGGGGCCGTGAGGCGGACGGCCACACCCCGGGCCATGGGTACGCGGTGCCAGGGATCATCCCTGACACCGCGACCCTGTTTGTCCGCTCGTCCGCTCGTCCGCTCGTTCGCCGCCCGCGGGACGCCGGGAGGCGGGCTCTACCGCAACGGGAAGCCGAACCGGACCGCCAGCCCGCCCCCGCATCGAGGCGATGACCGGAACCGACCGAGGTCGGCCCCGGATGCCGGACGTTCCCGTCCCGAGCCGAACTTCCCGGTCGCCAACCTCATCAACGGGATCAAGAGCCTCCCCGCGACGCGGACCCCTGAGAAGCGCTGATCGCAGGCGCGTTCACGAGGCCGCCACCCGGGCATCGGCGCAACCGGGCAGCCGCCTCGCTCGCTTACGGGAGCCGCTACAGGTGGCCACGAAGGCGATAAGGATCTTCGAAGTGGAACAGTCAGGCGTCCAGGGCACATCGACGATCACAGCACGACGTCAACAAGATGTTACTTTAAGTAAGTAAATCAACTTAATAAGTGATATTATTGATCTTATTAACCGTCAATTCGATAGGATCCGCTACGAATCAGCGCTTCTGCGTACGGCACGCACGCTACCCTCTTCGAAAAAGAAGCTCGGTCGTGCACACGTGGGTGACCCAGCGGGTCAGTCAGCCGTATGGTTTGGCGCGTCCACAACGCGGTCGAGTGACAGAGATCGACAGAACGTGACAAGGCCGGACTTTGACTTCTGATCCGCCAGGTGTCCAGTGCTGGACGCCTGCGCCAGTCGAGGAGGCTCATCGTGTCCACCGGGGACATCAGGTGCCACGGGAGAAACCACAGACCGATGATCGGCGACCGCACACACCAGCGGTCGATCTCCGACCGGACGGTGAGCGAGGTACTCACCATCATCGGCAAGGCTCAGGCGCTCCTGTGCTCCCAGCAACTGCCCGACACCACGGAGATCGACGACTTACCCGCCGCCAGCAGCGCATTGGAGGCCGTCTGGCACGGCGTATGCGCGGCCGCGGCCGGTGACCACGCCACCGCCGACCGCTTGGCCGGTGCCGACGACCTGCTCCCGCTGCTCATCCAGCTGAAGAACACCGACGACGACGTACGCGAGGAGCACGCCCACCACCATTCCAGCACGATCCGTAAGGTTCAGAACGCTCTCAGTCGATTACACCAGCTGTCCTCGGTATCCGAACTGATCGAGGCAACCCCGGGCATCGCGTGCACGATCGGGTTCGACCGGGCGATCATGTCACGCATCCACGAGTCGATCTGGGTACCCGAGACGATGTACGTCGAGGGAGACCGGGAATGGGCCCAGCTCATCGTGCGAGCCGGGCAGGACAATCCGCAGAAGCTCGTGCCCCCCTTGTTCGAGACGGAGATCGTACGGCGAAGACGGCCACTCATCGTCACCAACGTCCAGGATGAGGCGCGGGTCCACCGGGCGATGGCCGAGGCGGCCCGGGTCAGAAGCTATGTCGCGGTACCGATCACGACCTCCTCCCAGGTGATCGGTTTCCTGCACGCCGACCGCTACTACCACCGCGGCGAGCTCGCCGAGTTCGACCGGGACATCCTGGCGGTCTTCGCCGAAGGCCTGGGCTATGCGCTGGAGCGCGCGGTCCTCCTCGACCGCCTGGCCCAGATGCGCACCGAGATGCTGCGCTACACCGCCGGGCTGGCCGCGACGATGAACGACATCGAGGAGCCGATCAGGTTTGGCGCATACGGGATGAACCACGGGTTCGCCCAGCCCGTACGCCCGTTCCACGACACCCCCTGGCCCGCGGACTCCCGCCTGACCAGGCGGGAGATCGACGTGCTCAGGCTGATGGCCGCCGGCAACACCAACGCGCGCATCGCCGACCGGCTGATCATCTCCGAGGGAACCGTGAAGTCCCACGTCAAGCACATCCTGCGCAAGCTGAACGCGGCCAGCCGTACCGAAGCGGTGTCGATCTGGCTGCACAGCGAGCGGGAGGCGTCATGAGCCGCCGGGAACAGCCCCGCGCCAGCGACAAACAGACGACCGACAACGAACAGACGATGTCCGTCCGACGACACACCGGAGCACGGACGGGTTGACACCGTTCACGACACCACCCCGATCATCACCCTCCTGACCATCAGGTCAGATCGGTGGGTGGTTCGCCCAGGCGACCGGCAGCATCCCTCCCGCACCTGGAATCCCGGCGTGGGAGGGACGGGACCGTCAGAGGCTAAAATATTACAGTCAGTGATGGCAGCGAGCCGCTGGAACACAGACAGGCGCCGACAGGAGTAACTCCTGGTGACGTCCTACCGGGCCGTCACGACCGTGCCGCCGAGTCTGCCGCGGCGTCGAGCGAGGTACGCGAGAGGACCGGGGCGTCACGTCCCGTCCCGAGGGAGCCGCCGGGCCGGCCGGCCGGGGAGCCTGCGCTCTCTTCGTGGTACTCCTCCTCGACGTTGACCGACCAGACGTCGTGGGTCGTGCCGGTGGCGATGTTCTCGGCGGTGAGCATCGCGGTGAGCATCGAATGGTCCTGGTTGTTGTACCGGAACATGCCGTTGCGGCCGACCGGGTGGACGTTGGTGGCGTGCTCGGCGAGCCAGCCGCGTATCACGTCGACGTTCGCCCGGTAACGGTCGTCGTAGATGGGATAGGCCTTGCCCTGGCGGACCACATATCCCGCCTCGACGTCGTCGTAGTCGACGAGGCCGAGCTTGGCCAGCTCCCGCCTGCCCTGCTCGATGAGCTCGTCGTCGGGAGCCGTCCAGGCGGCGTCGCTCTCGAAGACCGTGTACTCCAGGCCGAGCACGTTACGGCCGTCCTTGACCAGGAACGGCGACCAGGAACCGAAGTTCTGGATGCGCATGGTCCGCACCTGCGGGTCGTGAATGTAGATCCAGTTGTCGTTCCAGGGCACCTTGTCGGCGGGCACCACGAGCGCGACGGTGATGAAGTCCCGGTAGCGCAGGTCGCGCGCGGCCTGCGCCACAGCGGCCGGGACGGGCGGGTCCATCGCCGTGATCAGCTCGGAGATCGGCATGGACGACACGACGTCGGTACAGGGGTAGACGGTGGTCCCCCCGTCGCCGTCGCGCGCGACGACCGCCGTCGCGCGGCCGTCGGCATGCCTGATGCCCGCCACGGTCGTGTTCATCACCACCTTGCTGCCGGCCGCGGTGACCTTGTCACGGCAGACCTCCCACATCATCCCGGGGCCGTACTTGGGGTACTGGAACTCCTCAATCAACGAGGTGATCTTCTTTTGGTTACGGCTCGGCGAGACCGCGTTGACGATGGCGTTCGCCAGCGACAGGCTCTTCACCCGCTGGGCGGCCCAGTCCGCCGGCATCTCGCTGACCGGCACCCCCCAGACCTTCTCGGTGTAGGTCTTGAAGAAGGTGCGGTAGAGGCGCCAGCCGAACCGGGCGACCAGCCAGCTTTCGTAGTCCGTCTGGTCCTTCGGCGGCCGGGCCCTGGCCCACAGGTACGAGCCGACGCACCGGGCGGCCTCGGCCGGGCCGAGGTTGCGCAACGCGTTCCCGGCGTTGATCGGATAGTCGTAGTAGGCGCCGTTGTAGAAGATCCGGCTCTTGCGCGGCCGCAGCAGGAAGTCGGCGTCGTCGAGAATCTCGTGCCAGAGCTCCTCGACCGCCCGGACCTTGGTGAAGAACCGGTGGCCGCCGATGTCGAACCGCCAGCCGTCGCGCTCGACCGTCCGGGAGATGCCGCCGACCTGGCTGTCCGCCTCGAGGACGGTGGAGGCGATCCCGTACTTGTGCAGTTGGAAGGCCGCGCTCAGACCCGCTGGACCGGCGCCTATCACCAGGATCTCGCGACCGGGTTCCGCGGGCGGCGTTGAAAGCTCGGTCATGGGATGCAACGGCTCCTTGATGGCTGAAGGGGACGATTCCTGCGGCTGACTACCCGGCGGTGCCGGTCACCCTGCGCTGGCCAGCCCGCGGTGGCTACGTGGTGTGACATGGCGGTCACGACCCGATCGGGGATCGTCATCTTCGATGACCGTTCCCGCGTCGCCCGCAATGATCACGCTTTCCATCTTCACCAGAGTAGATAGTCCGCGAGGGCGGGGGGACGGCGGGTCTCACCACAGCCGCCCGAGTGGCCGTCCGGTGGCCGCCCGGGTGGCCGTTCGGGTGACGGCTCAGGCGTCGGATGCTCCGGCCGCCGCGGCGAAGCCGGTGCGCAGGTCGGCAAGGATGTCGTCGATCCCCTCCAGACCGACCGAGAGCCGGACCAGTTCGCCGCTGACCCCACTCGCGGCCTGCTCGGCCGCGGTGAGCTGGGCGTGGGTGGTCGTGGCGGGATGAATGGCCAGCGAGCGCACGTCACCGACGTTGGCCAGATGGCTGTGCAGCGCAAGGGCCTCGACGAAGGCCCGGCCCGCCGCCGCGCCGCCGCGGATCCCGAAGGCCAGCACGGCGCCGGCGCCGGCCGGCAGGTAGCGCGTCGCCGCCGCGTGCCAGCGGCTGCTCTCCAGCCCCGGGTAGGCGACCCACAGCACGTCGTCGCGGCCCTCAAGCCAGCGCGCCACCGCCAGCGCGTTCTCCGAGTGCCGCTGCACCCGCAGCGACAGCGTCTCCAGCCCCTGCAGCAGCAGGAAGGCGTTGACCGGCGACAACGCCGGGCCGAGGTCGCGCAGCAGCTTCGCCCGGGCCCGCACGATGTAGGCAAGCTCCGGGAAGGCCTCGAGGAACACCAGCCCGTTGTAGGACGGATCCGGTCTGGTGAACCGTGGGTAACGCCCGTTGCCCCAGTCGAACCGGCCGCCATCGACGATTACCCCGCCGATGGACGTGCCGTGCCCGCCGATGAACTTCGTCGCCGAGTGCACGATCACGTCGGCGCCATGCTCGAGCGGGCGGGACAGATACGGGGAGGCCAGGGTGTTGTCGACGATGAGCGGCGCGCCCGCCTCGTGCGCGACCTCGGCCACCCCGGCGATGTCGAGGACGTTCCCGCGCGGATTGCCGATCGTCTCCCCGTAGAAGGCTGCGGTGTTCGGGCGCGCGGCGGCCTTCCAGGCGCCCAGGTCGTCGGGATCGTCGATGAAGGTCGTCTCGATACCGAACTCGGACAGCGTGTGGGCGAACAGCGCGTACGTCCCGCCGTACAGCGACGACGACGAGACCAGATGATCGCAGGCGGAGGCGATGGTGAGGATCGCCAGCGCCTGCGCCGCCTGCCCGCTGGCCGTCGCCAGCGCCGCGGCACCGCCTTCGAGGTCCGCGACCCGCTGCTCCAAGACGTCCTGGGTCGGGTTGACCACCCGGGTGTAGGTGAACCCGAACTCGGCGAGCGAGAACAGGTCCGCCGCGTGGCGGGTGTCCTCGAAGACGAACGACGTGCTCTGGTAGATCGGCACCGCGCGGGCGCCCGTCGCCGGATCCGGCCGGGCGCCGGCATGGACCTGCCGGGTCTCGAAGCTGTACGTCGTGGACTCGCTCGTCACGGGTTTCCTCTCACTGCTCGCTACCTGGTCGGTTCACTGCCTGGCCGCCGTCTGTCACCGCTCACTGTCCGGCCGCCGTCCGGCCGCTGCCGGCTCGCCTGCCCACAACCGGCGGGCCGGGCAGCATGATCAGTGCGCTCTTCGGCCGGCGGGCGCCTCGACGTCGGAGTAGTACCGCCGGGCCACCTCGGGATGGCTGCGCAGCCAGCTCTTGAGGGTGTTGACGCCGTGCTCGGCAAAGATCGGGTTGCGCGGGTCGGGAGGCTCGGACGGCGGTAGCTGCCGGCGCAGTTCCTCCGGCAGCGGCAGGGGTGCCAGCGTCGCCGACAGGTGCGGGCCGAAGAAGAAGGCCGCCGACACCCGCTCCGTCCCGGCCGGTGGGCTGACGACCCGGTGCACGGTCGCCCGGTAGTAACGCTGGGTCGCCAGCTCGAACATCTCGCCGATGTTGACCACGAAGGTCCCCGGTACCGGGGTGACGTCGATCCAGCCGTCGGCCGGCACGTCCGTACCCGCCTGCGGGCTGCGTGCGTCCTGCAGGCCGCCGGTGTCGTCCTGCAGGACGAACGTGACGAAACCGCCGTCCTTGTGCGCGCCGACGCCCTGGTCGTAGTCGGCCGTGAAGCCCGCCGGCGCGGGCAGGTAGCGGATCAGCTTCAGATGCGAGCGGGGGTCGACGGCGAACGTCGGGTCCAGCTGGTCGGCGGCCAGGCCGAGCGATTCGGCGAACGCGTGGACCAGCGTGCGGGCGAGCCGTCCCAGCTCGGCCATGTAGGCATCGACGATCTCCCGCATCCGCGGGAGCGCGGCCGGCCACTGGTTGGGGCCGTCGAGGCGCAGGTAGGGCGGGTCGTGCGGGCCGAGCTGGCGGACGGGGCGCTCGTCGCCGACGTCGATCTGCTCACGGATGTCGGGGTTGTCCCGGGTGATCTCGTGGCCGAGCCGGGTGTAGCCGCGGAAGTGCGGCGAGTGGACGTTCTCGATCTCGAGCTTGACGTCCTCGGGCAGGTGGAAGAACTCCCGGCTGACCGCCAGCATGGCGGCGGCGGTGGCCGGCGGGATCCCGTGCCCGGTGAGGTAGAAGAAGCCCGGCCCGTGGCAGGCCGCGCGCAACGCCGCCAGGAACGCCACCCGCCCGGGGCCGCCCGTGCGGTAGGGGCCGATGTCCAGCGTGGGCAGGGCGGCCACCGGCCCGGCAGGCCCCGGCCCGTCCGAGCCGATGCCGATGCCGCCGGCGCTGGCGTTGTCGGTGTGGGTCGTCTCGGTCATCGTCGGCCTCCTTGTCGGTCGTGGGCCGGAAGTGACGGCGGTCGGTGACCGCCGTTCGGTCGGATGCGCCTGGCAGCGATCACGCGCTGTGCCGATCACGGGCGTACCGGCTGGCCGGGCGGGGCAGTCCCAGGTTCTCGCGCAGGGTCCGGCCCTCGTAGGAGGTCCGGAACAGGCCACGCCGTCGCAGGTGCGGGATGACCAGGTCCGCGAAGTCGTCGAGTGTCTCCGGCAGATACGGAAAGATCACGTTGAAACCGTCCGCGGCCTGAGTCTCGAACCACTCCTGGATGTGGTCGGCGATCGTCTCGGGGGTGCCGACGATGGTCCGCTCGTCACGGGCCAGCCCCCTGGCGAGCTCGCGGATGGTCAGGTTGCGGGCCCGGGCCCGGTCCACGATGAGCCGCTGGGCGCTGCGGCTCTGGTTCGAGGGGGCAGCTGCGGCAGCGGCCCGTCCAACGGGTACGTCGACAGGTCGACGCCGCCGAGCCAGTAGGCGAGATCGGCCAGCGCCACCCGCGGGTCGAGCAGCACGTACAGCCGCTCGGCCTTGTCCTCGGCCTCGGTGAGGGTGCGGCCGACGATCGTGGACAGCGCCGGCAGGACGAGGACATGCTCCGGGTTGCGGCCGGCCGCGGCCGCCCGCGCCTTGATCTCGGTGTAGAAGGCCCGGGCGGCGGCGCTGTCGGGATGGTGGGTGAAGACGACGTCCGCGACCGCCGCCGCCAGCGACCTGCCGGCCTCGGAGGAGCCGGCCTGGACGATCACCGGCCGGCCCTGCGGCGGCCGGGGGACGTTCAACGGCCCGGTCACCGAGAAGTACCTGCCCCGGTAGTCGAGCCGGTGCACCTTGTCGTCGTCGAAGTAGATCCCGGACGCCTGGTCGTGGCGGAACGCGTCGTCGTCGAAGCTGTCCCACAGGCCGGTCACCACCTGGTGGAACTCCGCGGCCCGCCAATAGCGCTCGGCGTGCTCGACGTGCTCGGGCAGGCCGAAGTTGCGTGCCTCGGCGTCGTTGAGCGAGGTGACCAGGTTCCAGCCGGCCCGTCCCCGGCTGAGGTGGTCCAGCGAGGCGAACGTGCGCGCCAGGTGGTAGGGCTCGTTGTAGGTGGTGGACGCGGTGGCGATGAGCCCGATCCGGCTGGTGGCGGTGGCCAGCGCGGCGAGCAGGGTCGTCGGCTCGAAGGAGTCGTTGACCACCGAGACCCGGCGCAGCACCTCCTGGTCGGCGAAGGGCACCCCGACGAGGTCGGCGAAGAAGAGCGCGTCGAAGCGGGCCCGCTCGGCGGTCCGCGCCAGGTCGATCAGGTGCCGGATGTTCACGCCCGCGTCCGGGACGGCGCCCGGGTGCCGCCAGGCGGCCAGGAACTCCCCCGGCGGCTTGAGGAAGGCGTTGAGATGCAGCCGTCGCCGGCCGCCGTGCTCGGTGACGCCGGCTGCGCCGGTGGTGCCGGCGTCACCGGTAGCGTCGGGTGCCACGTCAGATGCCATGGGTC
>NZ_CAAAFS010000166.1:0-3913 GCF_900634755.1 Protofrankia symbiont of Coriaria myrtifolia | reverse complement strand
GTCCCCGATGTTCGCGCTGCCCCCGATGTTCGCGCTGCCCACGGTCGCGGCGTCCCTGACGCCCACGGCACCGATGTCCGCGGCATCCCCGGTGTCGGCCCACGGACGTGCGCCGGCCCGGGGCGCGGCAGCCCGAGGTGGCCGCGCAGCGTCGTCGTCTCGTAGGCGTGGCGGAACAGCCCGCGGCGGCGCAGCTCGGGGACGACGTGGTCGACGAAGTCCTCGGCGGCGCCGGGCAGGTAGGGAAAACTGACGTTGAAACCGTCGGCGGCGCGGGTGGTGAACCACTCCTCGATGTGGTCGGCGACATCCTCCGGGGTGCCGACCACGGCACCCGCGGTGGTGAACCGCAGCGCCAGCTGGCGGATCGTGAGGTTCTCGCGGCGGGCCAGGTCGAGCATCAGCTCCTGGCGGCTGCGGCTCCGGTTGGTCGCGCCGACGGGCGGCAGCGGCCCGTCCAACGGGTATCCGGACAGGTCGAGATCCCCGATGTTGTCCTGGACGAGCCGGCGGGCCACGTCGTCGTGGACCAGTTCCTGCAGTTCGGCCAGGCGGGCCCGGGCCCGCTCCCGGGTGCTCGCGACGAACGGTGCGAGCAGCGGCCAGACCAGCAGGTGGTCGCTGTCGCGGCCGTACGCCGCCGCGCGTGCCTTGATGTCGGCATAGAACGCCTGGGCACCGGCCAGCGTGGTCTGGGCGGTGAACACCACCTCGCCGTGGCGGGCCGCGAACGCCAGGCCGGTCTCCGACGAGCCGGCCTGAAAGATCACCGGATGGCCCTGCGGCGGCCGGGAGATGTTCAGCGGCCCGCGCACCGTGAAATGCGGGCCGGCATGGTGTGGGGTGCGCAGACCGGCCGGGTCGTAGTAGTGCCCGGACGCGGTATCCCGGACGACCGAGCCGTCGTCGAAACTGTCCCACAGCTTCCGGACGACCTCGACGAACTCCTCGGCCCGCAGGTAGCGCGCGCTGTGGTCGAGATGGGTGTCCCGGCCGAAGTTGCCGGCCTCCAGCGGGACCACCGACGTCACCACGTTCCAACCGGCCCGGCCGGCGGAGAGATGATCCAGGGAGGCGAACCTGCGCGCGATGTGGAACGGCTCGTTGTACGTCGTCGTCGCGGTGGCGACCAGGCCGATCCGTTCGGTCACGGTGGACAGCGCGGCCAGCAGGGTCAACGGCTCGAAGTGGTCGGCGCGGGCGGTGCGCCGCAACGAGTCGTACTGGTGTCCCCAGATGGCCACGACGTCGGCGACGAACAGCGCGTCGAACGTCCCCCGCTCCAGCGTTCTGGCCAGCTGGATGTGATGGTCGAGGTCGAGCTGGCCGCCCGGCGGCGAGGAGGGGTGCCGCCAGCCGGCGATGTGCCCGCCGGAGCCGTGCAGGATCGCGCCCAGGGTCAGCTGGCGCCGGGAGCGGCCCGGTGCCGGCGCCACGTCCGTGACGGAGGTCATGTCGGGGTCCTCTCCACCGCCGTCGCGGCGGCCGGGGCGTGCCGAGGCGGTGGGACGGGTCGATCGGTGCGTCGTGTCGTTGTCTGGTGTGTCGTTGCCTGGCGTGCCGTGGTGCGCCGTGGCCGCGGGTGGCCGGCGGCGCGACCAGCTCACCACCGCCGAGAATTGATCATCAATTGATCATCGTGGCCGGACGGGCCGCACAGGGTCCGTCACCACACGAGGCCACAAGCCCGCAGGACACGAGATGATGTTGACGGTGGACGTCGGATCCCGCGGCTGTCAGGCCGGATCAGCGGCGGCTCTGGTCGACGTCAACAGATCTGGTCGAAATGATGCGCGCGGCGGGAGACCCAGAACGGATCGAGCATCACCGTCCAGGACGCGGATCCGGCACACATCGTCCGAATGTAACCGCACCGGTGGCCAGGGGTCCAGCATCACCGCGCGGGCAGCAGCGGCCAGCGAACGCTACGCGGCCGGTATCCATCAGATACCGGCCAGAGATACCGTCGGTATCCATCGGATACCGGCCAGAGATACCGTCGGTATCCGACTGATACCGACCGGGAATACGGCCGGACACAGGCCGTGGCAGGCCACCGGGCGAACTCGGGGGATCTCGGCGGGCCGGCGAACAGGAGGGCCGGGACAACAGGGCCGGGGCAACGATGAGGCCGGCTGGTTTGGGTAGGGTGTGGCGGTCCCGGTTCGCCCGCGGTCGCGGGGGGAGGACGGGGGTGAGATGGACGGCGAGGGAGCACAGGGCATCACGCCCGGAGATCTTTTCGACGATCTCCCCATGAACCGCACGGTAACGGTCAGCGTGGACCCGCACGGTGTCGTCACCGCGTGTGGCTCGTACGCCCACCAGCCGCTCGGATACCCTCCGGCCGAGATCGTCGGACGGCCAGCGGCCGACCTTCTTGCCGCTCCACTCCCGCAACCGGCCCGATGCCACCTGACGGACGGGCGAAGCTGGAGCGGGACTGTCGCCCTGCGCCACCGCGACGGGCACGGCCTGGACGTGTGGCTGCACGCCCAGCCACTGCTGGCCGGTAACGGGACGGTGGCCCAGTGGTTCGTGACCGCCGTCACCGTCGAGGACCTGCGCAACCACCAGCGTGAGCTCCAGGCTGAGCTGACGCTGGTGAACTGGGCGTTCACCCAGGCCCCGCTCGGTCTGGCGATCTTCGATACCGAGGTGCGGGTCTGCCGGCTGAACGACGAGTCAGCCCACATGATCGGCCTGCGGGAACAGGACGCGCGCGGACGTCCGGCGGCGGAGGTGTTCCCCGCCCCCGGACATCAGCCCTCCGGCCTGGTCGAGCGGGCCCGCCAGGTGGTGCGGACCGGCGAGCCGGCATACTACGAGGCCTTCCTCCGGGCACCGGCCGACTCCCACGAACGTGCCTGGGCGATCACCCTGTCACCGGTGCGGGACCCGGCCGGCCAGGTCCGAGGGGTGCTCAGCGCGTCGCTCGACATCAGCGAGCGGTACTGGGCCCGGCAGCGACTGACCCTGCTCAACGAGGCCAACGCCGCCATCGGCAGCACCCTCGAGGTCACCCGCACCGCCCAGGAGCTCGCCGACATCGCCGTCCCCCGTCTCGCCGACTGGGCCAGCGTCGACCTCCTCGACACCGTCTACCACGGTGACGAGCCGCCGCCAGGACCGATCACCACCCCGGTGGTGCTGCGCCGCACCGCCCACCAGTCCGTCTCCGCGGGACAGCCGGAAGCCGTCGTCGCGCTGGGCCAGACCGACATCTACCCTCCGGACTCCCCCATCGCCATCGCCCTCGCCAGCGGACAGAGCGTCTCCTACCCGATCTCCGATCCGCATGTGGCACGGTGGGTGGCGGGCAGCCCGCCACGGGCCGCCCGGATCCGCGAGTACGGATTCCATTCCGTCATGATTATTCCGTTACGTGCCCGGGGAAGCATTCTCGGCGTCGCCGTCTTCATGCGTCACCAGCACCATCCCGAGCCCTTCACCCCCGACGACCTCGCCCTGGCCGACGAGCTCGGTGCCCGCACCGCCATCTGTCTCGACAACGCCCGCCGCTACACCCGCGAACGCACCACCGCCCTCACCCTCCAGCACAGCCTCCTCCCCCATGATCTCCCCCGCCCGGCCGCCGTGGACGTCGCCTCCCGTTACCTGCCCGCCGGCGCCCAGGCCGGCGTCGGCGGCGACTGGTACGACGTCATCCCGCTCTCCGGCGCCCGCGTCGCCCTCGTCGTCGGCGACGTCGTCGGCCACGGCATCCACGCCGCCGCCACCATGGGCCGGCTGCGCACCGCCGTGCGCACCCTCGCCGACGCCGATCCCACCCCCGACGAGCTGCTCACCCGGCTCGACGACGTCATCACCCGGCTGACCACCGATCGAGATCCCGGCAGCGGCGATCTCGGCGCGACCTGCCTCTACGCCGTCTACGACCCCACCACCGGCC
>NZ_CAAAFS010000165.1:0-2124 GCF_900634755.1 Protofrankia symbiont of Coriaria myrtifolia | reverse complement strand
GCCGAACAACTCGACGGGCGAACAGCTCGACGGGCACGGCCTCGGCACGCCGGGGGCGCCGGAGATGTGCTTCGATGGTGGCGGATCACGGCCACGGCCCGTGGCCCGTCGTTGTCGGATCATCATCTGTCGGATCATCGTCACGGGGATCACCGGGAGCGGGAGGCTCGATGCTTCTGCTGCGCCGTCTGATAGGCGTCATCCTGCGTCGCGCCCGCCTACGGCAGGGACGCACCCTGCGTGAGGTTGCACGGACCGCGAACGTGTCGGTTCCGTATCTGTCCGAAATCGAACGTGGCCGGAAAGAGGTTTCCTCGGAGGTGCTGGCTGCGCTGTGCCGGGCCCTCGACATCCGTCTCAGCGACCTGCTTGACGAGGTTCTGGACGATCTGCGCCACCTCGAGTCCGAGACCGTACCCGTCACCGTGCGCAGCGCTCCCCCCGACCTGCCCGGCGCTCCCCCCAACGTCACTGTGCGTACGCCGCAGTGTCTGGCAACGGGGTGCTCCGGCGGATCCCCGCGCGGCCGGGGACCCCGCTGGATCGCGCGGGCGGGCGGATGCGTCCCGGCGTACGCCCGGCAACGGCCGCCGCGGTCGGCGTCGGTTCCGGCGCGGACGGCCCGCTCAGCCCGTTGACCGCGGGCGTGGCAGATCCGCCGCCGCCGTCACCACGTGGTCCACGAACCCGTAGTCCCTGGCCTCCCGCGCGGTGAACCAGCGGTCCCGGTCGGAGTCACGCTCGATCTGTTCGACGGTGCGCCCCGTGTGGAAGGCGATGCGTTCCTGGATCGTCCGTTTCGTGTAAAGCGTCTGCTCGAGCTGGATGGCGATGTCGCTCGCCGTCCCGCCGAGCCCACCGGACGGCTGGTGCATCATCACCTGGGCGTGCGCGAGCGCGTATCGTTTGCCGGCCGCGCCCGCGCAGAGCAGGAACTGTCCCATCGACCCAGCGAAGCCGAGCGCCACCGTCACCACGTCGTTGGTGACGTACTGCATGGTGTCGTATATGGCCATCCCCGCGCTCACCGAGCCGCCCGGTGAGTTGATGTAGAGCTGGATGTCGCGTTCGCGGTCCTCCGCGGACAACAGCAGCAGTTTGGCGCAGATCTCGTTGGCGACGGCGTCCTCGACCACCGACCCGAGGAAGACGATGCGGCTGCGCAGCAGGCGGTCGAACACCGGACCATCGGCCTGGTAGCCATTTCCCGACTGCATTCGTGGGCGTTCCATGCGTATTTTCCTCCTCGTACGGAATGCATTTTCCCACCTGGGCAGAATTGACTGCCACCCCGGTGCGCCGACCACACAGTTTTCCACCGCGAAACCATCGGAAACGGCGGGTCTGCCCACGGCAGACAAGGTTTTCAAGATCCACGATGGCTGCGGGTATGCCACCGAAGCCGACGGCGCCGTTCGATGACCGGCCGGCGGCGGCCTGCCAGCGACCAGCCGGTGGCCACCGGCTCCCCCGGAATAGTCTGGCCAGCGCTGACATACAGCTGTCGTAGCCACAAACCGGCGGCCCGGCCTGTGCCGCGCCTTCTTCCACCCGGAGGACGTCGAACACATGACTCTGCTGACCGACGCCGTGCGGGCCGCGCTGACGGCCGGGCGGCTGGCCCATCTCGTCACCCTGAACCCGGACGGCAGCCCCCAGATCACCCTGGTGTGGGTGGGCGTCGACGGCGACGAGATCGTCACCGCCCACCTGGGGCTGTACAAGAAGCTCCGCAACCTCCAGCGGGACCCACGGGTGGCGCTGTCGATCGAGGCGGCGGGAAGCGAGAGCGGCGGTCTCGAGCACTACCTGGTCGTCCACGGGCACGCGAAAGTCACCGAGGGCGGCGCGCCCGAGCTGCTCGAGAAACTCACGAAGATTTACCTCGGGCCGGACGCCCCTCCGTCACCGATCCCCAACCCACCCCCCGGCTACGTTCTAAGGATCACCCCGGAACGCGTCGGCGGCATCGGCCCCTGGAAGCCCTGACCACGGACTACCGACAACCAAGCCGCCGACGCCGCCCCATCCCGGTACCAGGCAAGACACGGTAGCGCCCGCTCAAGGCGTGTTTGCTGGACCGTCTCGGGCAGCTTCACGGCATTCTCGATGTCGTCAGCCTGA
>NZ_CAAAFS010000164.1:0-2763 GCF_900634755.1 Protofrankia symbiont of Coriaria myrtifolia | reverse complement strand
ACCACCCCTTGCTGCTGACGGGCAGGAAGCTGTTGTCGATGCAAGCTACCGCGGCTCGGAAAGAAAACATATCTGCGTGACAGCAGCATATCATTGATCAGGACGCCTGGATGGACGTAACAGACCGTCAGGTAGAGCGGGCTGCCGTCCAGGCGGTTGTCCCAGCAGTACTGCCAGAAGCCGGGGCCGGCGGCATCGTCCAAGAGCACCCGCACGGTCGTGAGATCTGCCGGACGGGGCGTCGCGTCCGGCCCGATCTCGCCGTCGCCGGGCAGGTCGATGATCCTACGGATACCGTGCGAGCACAGCGCGGATCAACCGGCCGCGCTCAGGCGGCCGAGGCTGCCCGAGCGGACGAGCGGCATCCCGGCCGGTAACCGGCGGACACACCTGGCTGCATGGCTGGACGCGGACCTGGTACCGCGTTTCGCGGACCGTATCCTCACCGTCGACATCCCGATAGCCGACGCCTGGGGAATGCTCATGGCGGACGGCGACCGCAACGGTAGACCGGCGCCGGTCATCGACAGCTTCCTCGCCGCGACGGCCACGGCACACGACCTGACTCTCGCCACCCGTAACACCCGGGATTTCACCCACCTGGGAATCCCACTGATCAACCCGTGAAACGACGACACAACCCGGTAAGAAACCATAAACTATGAAATGGACGCGAGGGAGATGGCAAGGGCCTGCGCAAGGCTGTCCATCGTGTCAGGCGAAACCCATTCGGCCGGCGGCCGGCGCAGGTAGGAGAAGACGGCGGGGCCACGCTCGGCGACAGGCAGGTCCGCCGCCCACGGAATGACATGGACATGCAGATGAGTAAAGCCCTCGGCCTCCGAGAACGCGACCACATACGTCTTCGCACACCCGGTCACGTCGATCAGGGCACGGCTGAGACGCCACGTCACCAGACCGAGTTCGGATGCCTCCGCCGCGGTCAGTTCGGCCGGCGAGGTGACATGCCGGCGCGCGACGACCACCAGCCAGCCGGGCAGCGCAGCCCGGATCGCGTGCACTACCCGCCAGCCGGGCCCGAGCAGGATCCGCTCCCGCGGCGGCAGAGCGTCCAGCGACGCGTTGCGCACGCAGGAGTAGCAATCCTCCCGAACACCCGCTGCATGTGCGACCGTCACGATTATCGTATCTTATCAGCAGGTTCGTCGGTTCTGCGAAGATCAGGAGATGCGGTGCCAGCATATGACCATGATTTCTTCGTGAGTTACACCGGCGCGGACCAGGAATGGGCTGAGTGGATCTCGTGGGCGCTGGAGGAGGCCGGCTACCGGATCCTCGTCCAGGTGTGGGACTTTGTGCCCGGGGCGAACTGGGTGAACGAAATGCAGAAGGGGGTGACCAAGGCAGCCCGGGTGCTTGCGGTGCTCTCCCCCGACTACCTGGAGAACTCGAAGTTCGGTACCGCCGAATGGCAGGCGTTCTGGCGGGGGGATCCGGATGGCGAGAAGCGGAGGGTCCTGCCGGTTCGTGTGGAGCGCTGCGCTCCGGAAGGCCTCCTCGGCGGCATCGTCTACATCGACCTCGTCGGCCTTGCGAAAGAGGAAGCCGAAAAGATTCTGATCGACCGTGTCAGGGCCTCGCTGGCTGGCCGTGTGCGGCCGACCAGCCCACCCCACTTCCCCGGCAGATAGTCTCCGAGACCGCCACAACCGGATGACGTTGTCTGCTGACCAGGCCAGAAAGTCCGGGCTTATCGGTGGGCTGGAAGGACGGCAGGCGCGAGTAGATCGATGAGGATCTTGGCCTGTTGGATGTGGAAATACCCGGCGCATGCCTCGTCGTTGTCCTGCTTGTCCACATCGTCCCAGCGGATCTCCCACCCCGCGGCCGCCGCGAGCTGTCGCAGGAACGCCTGTTGCGTCCGGCCGTTGCCCTCCCTGAACGGATGAAGCGCGTTCAGCTCACCGTAAAGCGTTGCGAACCGTTCGAGGAAGGGCATGCGGGCGAGCTCGACAAGATAGCCGTCGGCGGCGAGACCGGCGAACAGCTCGGCGAGCTGCTCCGGTAGAAAACGTGGCAGGCAGAACGTAGATGTTCCCTTGGTCATCGTGACGTTTCTGATCGTGCCGGCCCAGTCGTAGATGTCGTCGAACAGGACGCGGTGGAAACGTTGAAGATGCGCGGTGTCGAAGGCGCCGGGCAGTGAACGTGTGGTCAGCCGGATGCGTTGGAGGCCGACGACTGTGCTGGGCGTAGAGCGCGGCGACCTCGTCCGGGGTGAGGTCCCCGAGCCGCAATGACTTCAGTTTGATGTTGAACGGGCTGGACGTGCCCAATCGCGAGGGATCGCCGCCGGAGGCGGCTCCGGGGACCCGCGGAATCGCGAAGCGATTTCGGGGGTGGCAGTCCCGGACGTCACGCAGGCCACACAGCGCCACCGACGCCGGGAACGCCGCCGGCCGATCCGCGAACCCCGCCCGCAACTGCCGCAGCATGCTGATCAGGCTCTGCCCGCGCAACGCGTCGATCTCGTCGAAGAACAGCACCAACGGCCGCGGACACACTCGCGCCCACGCCGCGAGCGCGGCAGCGAGCAGGTCCGCCGCGGATGCCTGCGGCCACACCGGCGTATGCAGTTCCGCTGGCAGAGTGAGCTCGGCACGCCGGCGGATCTCACCGAGGATGCCGAGTTGCGCCGCGCCGTAGTCGTCGCCGGCGGCCTCACCCAGCTCGCAGGAGAAATGCAGCGCCGCGTACCGGCCGACGGCGGTCAGCTCCCGCGCCAGCGCCCGCAACGCCGCC
>NZ_CAAAFS010000163.1:0-7326 GCF_900634755.1 Protofrankia symbiont of Coriaria myrtifolia | reverse complement strand
AGCGGGATCACTCCAGTCGTCTTCCCCGTCTGCTGCGGGGCGTGCACCACGAAATATCCCGACTGCTCGACCAGCCCGGGCGCTTCCGGCAGCCGTGACAACGCCGGAATCATGTAGTGGTACTCCGGCAGACAGGGGCCCGCCGTGTTGAACCGCCGCACCGGCCGCCATCCTCCACGGCCTCGGAGCAGGATCTTCCACTGCCTCGGGACAAGGACCGCCACCGGCGACTTTACGGCCCACCGCCGGCTCGCCGGGGCGGCAGCCGTGTCCGGCTGTTGTCCGCCACGGCACCCGCCTCCGCCGCTCGGCCCCCGCACGCCCGGCCGGGGCCGGGCCCAGCCGGGCGGGGAGCCCAGCCGTGGGTGAAAACCGTCGTCCTGACAGCGTTTTCCACCTACAGACGCGGAGGCCGTAGGTGGAAAACGCTGTCAGGACGACAAAAACCACCTACGGCTTCCCCTGCTGTCAAACCTCGGCGACGGCCTGGGCGAACTGGGCCTGGTAGAGGCGGGCGTAGGCGCCGCCTGCGGCGAGCAGGCTGGTGTGGTCGCCCTGTTCGACGATCGCGCCGTTGTCCATCACCAGGATGGTGTCCGCGTCCCGGATCGTCGACAGCCGGTGCGCGATCACAAACGCGGTGCGCCCGGCCCGCAGGGTGGACATGGCCCGTTGGATCAGGACCTCGGTGCGGGTGTCCACCGAGCTGGTCGCCTCGTCCAGCACGAGGATCAACGGCTCGGCGAGGAACGCCCGGGCGATGGTGATCAACTGCCGTTCCCCACCGCTGACGCCGGTGCCCTCGTCGTCGAGCACCGTGTCGTAGCCGTCCGGCAGGGTGCGTACGAAGCGGTCGACGTGGGCGGCGGTGGCCGCGGCGACGATCTGCTCCCGGGTGGCGCCCTCGGCGCCGTAGGCGATGTTCTCCGCGATGGTGCCGCCGAAGAGCCAGGTGTCCTGGAGCACCATGCCGATGCTCGCCCGCAGCTCCTCGCGGGACATGGTGGCGATGTCGACGCCGTCCAGGGTGATCCGGCCGCCGGTGACCTCGTAGAAGCGCATCAGCAGGTTGATCAGGGTGGTTTTGCCGGCGCCGGTCGGGCCGACGATCGCGACGGTATGCCCGGGTTCCGCGGTCAGCGACAGGTCCTCGATCAGCGGCTTGTCCGGCTCGTAGCGGAACGCGACGTGCTCGAAGGCGATCCGGCCGCGCAGCCGCCCCGGGTGTGCCGGGATGGCCGGGTCCGGTGTCTGCTCGGGGGTGTCGAGCAGGTCGAACACCCGCTCCGCCGAGGCGACCCCGGACTGCACCATGTTCGCCATGCTGGCGACCTGGGACAGCGGCTGGCTGAACTGCCGGGAGTACTGGACGAACGCCTGCACCTCGCCGATCGACAGCGAGCCGGAGGCGACCCGCAGCCCGCCGACGACCGCCACCAGCACATAGTTGAGGTTCCCGATGAACATCATCGCCGGCTGCATGAGCCCGGAGATGAACTGCGCGCGCCAGCTGGCGGCGTAGAGCTGCTCGTTGAGGTCGCGGAAGGTCTGCGCGGACTCCTGCTGGCGGCCGAAGGCCCGCACCAGCGCGTGCCCGGTGTACATCTCCTCGATGTGCGCGTTGAGCCGGCCGGTGACCTTCCACTGGGTGACGAACTGCGGCTGGGCCAGCTTGCCGATCCGGGTCGCGACGATGACCGACAGCGGCACCGCGACCACCGCGATCAGCGCGAGCTCCCAGGAGATCCAGATCATCATCGCCAGGACGCCGACGATGGTCAGCACGGACGCGATGATCTGCGACAGGCTCTGCTGCAGGCTCTGCTGGAGGTTGTCGATGTCGTTGGTGACCCGGCTGAGCACCTCGCCGCGAGGCTGGCGGTCGAAGTAGCGCAACGGCAGCCGGGAGATCTTCGCCTGCACGTCCGCGCGCAGCGTGCCGATCACCCGTTGCAGCGCCAGGTTCGTGAGCCTGGCCTGCGCGACACCGCACACCCCGGCGAGCACATAGACGGCGAGCACCCACAGCAGCACCGTGCCGATGGCGCCGAAGTCCATCCCCTGGCCGGGGGTGACGTCGAGCGAGGCGAGCAGGTCGGCCTGGATGCCGTGGCCGCCGGCGCGCAGGTCGGCGACGGCGTCGGCCTTCGAGGTGCCGGCCGGCAGCCGCCGGCTGAAGATCCCGGCGAACACCAGGTCGGTGGCGTGCCCGAGCAGCCGCGGGCCGAGCACGGTCAGCCCGACACTCACCGTCGCCAGCGCGATCACCGCGACGAACAGGTGGCGCTGCGGGCGCAGCAGGCCGAGCAGCCGACGGCTGGACCCGGCGAAGTCCATCGACTTTTCCGCGGCGCCCTGGCCGACGAAGAAACGGCCCGGGCCGCCCATCGGCGCCGGGCCCCGGCGTGCCGCTGCCGCCGCCGCTGGTGCCGCCGCCGCTGGTGCCGGCCTGGTCACGCGGCCTCCTCCTCGGTGAGCTGGGAGAGGACGATCTCCCGGTAGGTGGCGTTGTCCGCCATCAGCTGATGATGGGTGCCGGTACCGACAACTTCGCCGGCGTCCAGCACGATGATCTGGTCGGCGTCGCGGATGGTGGCGACCCGCTGGGCGACGATCACAACGGTCGCGCCGGCGGTCTCCTGGGTGAGCGCGGCGCGCAGGCGCGCGTCGGTGGCGTAGTCGAGGGCCGAGAACGAGTCGTCGAACAGGTAGATCTCCGGACGGTGGACCAGCACCCGGGCGATCGCCAGGCGCTGCCGCTGGCCGCCGGAGACGTTCGTCCCGCCCTGGGCGATCGCGGTGTCCAGGCCGTCGGGCATGGCCTCGACGAACTCCCTCGCCTGCGCGATCTCCAGCGCCTGCCACAGCTGGTCGTCGGTGGCGTCCGGGTCGCCGTAGCGCAGGTTGGTCGCGATGGTGCCGGAGAACAGGTACGGCTTCTGCGGGACCAGCCCGACGGTGGCGGCGAGCAGCGCCTGGTCGAGATCCCGGACGTCGACGCCGTCGACGAGCACGGCGCCCTCGGTGGCGTCGGCCAGCCGCGGGATCAGGCTGAGCAGCGTCGTCTTGCCGCTGCCGGTACTGCCGATGATCGCGGTGGTGCGGCCGGGCCGGGCCCGCAGGGAGATCCCGCGCAGCACTGCCGCCTCCGCTCCCGGGTAGCGGAACCCGACGTCGCGCAGCTCCAGCTCACCGTGCCGGTCGAGGGAGTGCACCGGGTCCGCCGACGGCAGCAGGGTGGAGTCGGTGGCCAGCACCTCCTGGATGCGCTCCGCGCACACCTCGGCCCGGGGAATCATCATGAACATGAAGGTGGCCATCATCACCGACATCAGGATCTGCATGAGGTAGCTGAGGAACGCGGTGAGCGCCCCGATCTGCATGTGACCGGCGTCGATGCGGTGCGCGCCGAACCACAGCACACCCACGCTGACGATGTTGACCACCATGAGCACCAGCGGGAACGTCAGCGCCATCAGCCGGCCGAAGCGCAGGGCGACGTCGACCAGCTCGGCGTTGGCCGCCCCGAAGCGGCGCTGCTCGTGGTCGTCCCGGACGAACGCGCGGATCACCCGCAGCCCGCTGATCTGCTCCCGCAGGACGCGGTTGACGGTGTCGAGGCGTTCCTGCATCGCCCGGCCCAGCGGCCGCATCCGGCGCACCACCAGGCTGATGATCATGCCGAGGACCGGCACGACCACGACGAGCAGGACGGACAGTCCGGCGTCCTGGTGCACGGCCAGCGCGATGCCGCCCAGGCACATGATCGGCGCGGAGACCATCAACGTGAAGATCATCAATACCAGCATCTGGAGCTGCTGGACGTCGTTCGTGGCCCGAGTGATCAGGGACGGCGCGCCGAACCGGCCGATCTCACGGGCGGAGAACGACTGCACCCGGTCGAACACGGCCGTCCGGACGTCCCGGCCGAACCCCATCGCGGTCTGGGCGCCGAAGTACACCGCGGTACCGGAGCAGAGGATCTGCACGACGGTGACGCCGAGCATGATCCCGCCGGTACGCAGGATGTAGCCGGTGTCGCCGACGACCACCCCGTGGTCGATGATGTCGGCGTTCAGCGTCGGCAGGTACAGCATGGCGATGGTCGCCACCAGTTGCAGACCGATCAGGATCCCGATCGGCCGGGCATAGGGGCCCAGATGGGCCCGCAGCAGTCGGATCAGCATGCACTCTCTCTCCGCGGCAGGGCGAGGCGAAGCGGAACGATAGTCCGGACGGTGGCAACGCTGTCATACCGCCATGCCGGTCAGAGCCGTGCCGATCAGAGCCGTGCCGATCAGTGGGGTGCGTCGGCGTTACCCACACGACCGCTGCTGCCGCCGCCGGTGCCACCACCGCCCACCCCAGCCGATCCGCACCTGCCCGGACCGGCTGGACCGGCCGATGGCCATACCAGCGGCAAACGGTCAGCGACCCGCCGACGCACAAGAACACTACGAGCTGAACCCGACTTCAGGTCAAGGCGTTTTCTCGGCCGCGGCAGCGGTGAGGTAGGTCACCGCCCACGTCCCGCGAGCCGTAAGGTGGCAGTCCCCGTTCGGCGGTACCAGGAGCAGCCATGACCGACACCTTCTCCGGCGTGGCCACCACGGCGGGCCGGCCTTCTCCGAACGCCCCGGGATTCCGGTCGGATGGCTGTCCGCCGGCGCGATCCCGGCCGGGCGGCGGGCGGTGCGCCCGGGTGGTGAGCTGACCGCCATGCCGACGGTGACGATCCTGGACGACTACCAGCGGGTGGCGCTCACCAGCGCCGACTGGTCCGCGGTGCTCGACCGCTACACGATCGAAGTGATCAACGAGCACATTCCCGACCGCGACGCACTGGTCCGGCGGCTGCGCGACAGCGAGATAGTCGTCGCGATGCGCGAACGGACCCGGTTCCCGGCCGACCTGCTGCGCGCACTGCCCACGCTGCGGCTGCTGGTCACCACCGGGATGGTCAACGCGGCGATCGACCTCGACGCGGCCCGGCGACAGGGCGTCACCGTCTGCGGGACCACCGGGTGGGGCAACGCGATGCCCGAACTCACCATCGGAATGATCATCGCGCTCACCCGGAACTTCGCGCAGGAGGATGCCGCCGTCCGGGCCGGCGGCTGGCAGCACACCATCGGCCCCGGCCTGGCCGGGCACACCCTCGGCGTCGTCGGCCTCGGCCGTCTCGGCACACCGGTCGCCAGGCTGGCGCAGGCGTTCGAGATGTCGGTCATCGCCTGGTCACCGCACCTGACCCCGCAACGCGCCGCCCCGCACGGCGTACGCGCCGTCAGCAGGCAGGAGCTGTTCGCCGACTCCGATGTGATCACCATCCACATGCCGCTGTCGGAGACGACCCGCGGCCTGGTCGGCGCCGCCGATCTCGCCCTGATGAAGCCGTCGGCCTACCTGGTCAACACCTCCCGCGGGCCCATCGTCGACGAGGAGGCGCTCCTGGCCGCCCTGCGCGAGCGGCGCATCGCCGGCGCCGGCCTGGACGTCTACGACGTCGAGCCCCTCCCGGTCGACCACCCGCTGCGGACGCTGCGCAACACCCTGCTGCTCCCCCACATCGGCTACGTCACCACCGACAGCTACCGGACGTTCTACGAACAGATCGTCGAGAACATCCTCGCCTGGCACGACGGCGCCCCGGTCCGCCTGCTGTAACCGATCCTCCCGCTGTGATCGGTCCGGCAGGCCCGGCCCCCGCCCGTCCGGTCACCACGCCACGACGACCGGACGGATATCGCCCGGCCAGTGTCAGCTCTCCGGATCTCCTCGAGTCCCGAGTGGTGTCAGCTTTCCTTGAGTTTGGTTGTCAGCAGGTCGTGGATCCTGTCCAGCGAGGTAATGCCGGCGAATTCCTCGTCCTTCACCCGGATGCGGTAGAGCTTCTCAAGACGCACCACGATCTCCAGCGCCGCGAGCGAGTCGAGGCCGAACTCGCCGACGAGGTCGGCCTCGTCGGCGAGTTCGGCCGGCGACCGTTCAAGGGCGTCCGCGACGAGGGCACGCAGTTCCTCCCGGCCCACCGTGGTCTTCAGATTCCCGGTCGTGGCTCGCATCCTTTTTCTTCCTTTTTCTCGTCGTGTTTTCCCGGCGCGCCCGTTCCGGACCAGCGGCAAGCCGGTGGAACGAACACGCTCGCGTCACCGGTAACCCATCGGCGGATTCACCGCCGCACCGCCCCGACCGGACCAGTCGACTGGATGATAGTGACGCAACGTGACAGTAGTACCGGACAGTCACGACATCTGGCAACCCTACCAGCATGGTATATCGACATAGCGTGATCGACCGGCGCGACAACACGATGGACAAACACCCGTACTCACGACAGTCGAGAACGACCGGAACCCGACCCGGAAACGATCCAGAAAGAAGGACACCGGCATGCCACCGGACAAACAGCTCTGTTTCGCCGGGCCCCGGATGGAGCGCCGATCCTCGGCTAACATTTCGATGGGCACGTGATGTCCGGTGGAATGGTGGATGTTTTATCCCATACGGTGCACGTCAGAAAACGCGCACGGCGGCTGTCGACAGACGGCCGCAGCGGCCGCACGACCGATCCACGGACACGGAACCGACATCAGGACACGACGGACGAGACACCGAGACAAGGCACGGAACCGAGACAAACAAGATACGGAGAGGAAGGCCGGATGGCCGGCGAGCGGTTGAGCGGACTGGACGTGGCATTTCTGAAACTGGACGACCCGGCGGCCCCGATGAACATCGGCGCGCTGATGATATTCGAGCCGGCCCACCCCGTCGGTGTCGAGCAACTGGTCCGTCTGCTCAGCGAGCGGATGAGCGCTTTCCCCCAGTTCCGGCAGCGCCTCCGGTCGACGACGCTACCGCCCGCCGCCGCGGAATGGGTCGGGGACCCGCAGTTCCAGGTGGAGGCACATATCCGGGTCTGCTGTCTGCCGCCCCCCGGCACCCACGACCAGCTCACCGAGTACGCCGTGGGCGCGATGACGTCCCAGCTCAATCCCGTCCGGCCGCTGTGGGAAGCGCATGTGATCACCGGGCTGTCCGACGGGCGTTTCGCGCTCCTACTCAAAGCGCACCACGCCTTCGCCGACGGCCAGAGCGGCGTCCGCCTCTTCTCCGCGATATACGACGAGTTCACCGTGCCCGGCCGCCGCGGCGGGAACATTCCGGCCGGCAACGCCGCAACGGCTCCGTCAGCCACGGCCAGCCCCTCCTCCACGACCAGTTCCTCCGCATCCTTCGCGGCTGGCTCCTCCGCGGCCGAGCCGGCAGTCGCGGCCGAGCCGGCAGTCGCGGGCAGGCCGGCGGTCGCGGGCGGGCCGGGGG
>NZ_CAAAFS010000162.1:0-6116 GCF_900634755.1 Protofrankia symbiont of Coriaria myrtifolia | reverse complement strand
CCCCCGGACAGATCCCACCCGGCCACAACACCTCCGGCGACACCGCTACCGGCCGCCCCCGCCGCATCCGATCCATCCGCCCCCATGCCGTCCAGCCTGTCCATACCATCCGCGGCAGCACCATCGAACGGCCGGACAAGCGCACGAACGGAGCGGTGACGGCTCTGTCCCTCACGTCCCAACATTCCCAACATCTGGAATTCCTCATCGCTGGCTGTGGCCTTCCAGCGGTCCAGGGACGGCACTGGTGGTGCTTGCGCGGTTTCGTCGTGTTGTCGCATGCGATGATGACGGCATGGATGTGATCGACCTGCTGGAGCGGCCCCTCTACGGGATGTCGCAGGCTGATCGCATCCTCCTGCTCCCCGCGGGGACGACCCGTCGATGGGTGGACGGCTACCGCCGCGGTGACACCGCCTACTCACCGGTCATCAGGCCGACCAGCACCGGCGACGAGACGGTCACCTGGGGCGAATTCGTCGAGACCCGTCTGCTGGCCGGTTTCCGGGCGCGAGGAGTCCCGATGATCCGGCTGCGTCCCGCGATCGAGATCGAGATCGAGTAGATTTACAGATGCTTCAGATAGAAGCTACAACGATCATCGATTGCGGAACCGGTGACGCGGGAGGACGCATGACGTCCCATCCGGCGGTTCTTGAGCTGAACAGCCCAGATGCCCCGACCCGACGGGCATCGTCGGACCTCGCATCGACCGTGGAGCAGGCGATCGCGTCGTCAGGCTCCGGATCGGTGCTGCTTGTCGCGGGTGGTGTACAGGTCGACGCACCCATGGCCGTGCTGCGCGCCCTGCTCCACACTGCTTATGAGCAGGCCGCCGGGCATCGCGTGCGGATCCTCTCCCCCGACTCCACCGGCGAACTGACCCCGAACCAGGCAGCGGCCTACCTGGGGATTTCACGCCCGTTGCTGCTGAAACTCCTCGACGACGGGACCATTCCGGCCCGGGCTCTTCCCGGCAGTCGCCACCGGCGGATCACAGTGGCCGATCTGGAGGAGTATGCGGCGCGAAAGACGAAACGGCGTCGAGCACTGGCCACCGCCATGAACGACGTGGTAGACGCCGACCTGTACCTTCCAGCCGACTGACAACATACCGGATCGTCGCCATGACCATCGCGCGCGTTTTTGTGACTGAGGAAGTCCATGCCCCCTGGTCAATGGGCTATGAATAACGCTCGTTATGTAATGTGTAATAGATTTTTGCCTTCGTGGTGGACATGCGGGGACAACCCCGCTCTCGCGCCTGGATGATGTCTCGCTAAACTGGTTGCAGTCGTTCCAAATATGGAGGTAGCCGGTGCGCGAGGTCGAGGTCAAGTATTCCGTGGCAGACCCGGAGGCGCTGCTCGTCGCCCTCAGGGCACGGGGTATTCATGTTGGCAAACCGGTCTACCAGGATGACTAGGCATTTGCCCCGGTGGGCTGGTCCTTCGGGGACAGCAGGCTTGGAGTTTCGTTCCTGCGGCTTCGCACAGTGGACGGGCGCCACTGGTTCACGCTGAAGGAGCCGGGCGTCAATACTCAGGACTGCTTGGAATACGAGACGGAGGTCGCGGACCGCCGGCAGATGCACGAGGCCATCTTGCGTATGGGGTACCGCGCGACCGTCCGCGTGACGAAGACGCGGCGCACCGGCCAGCACGGCGATGTGTCGCTGTGCCTGGACGAACTGGAAGGGGTCGGGACCTTCCTGGAGCTCGAACGCATGGTGCCCGACGACGAGCCCGCCGCCCAGGTCCAAGAGGAGCTGGCAGCCTTCGTCACGGCGCTGGGTGTCCCGGCCGCCCGCACGACCGAGACGTACGACTCCCTCGTGCGGGCAGCTCAGGAAGGGGCGGTGGTCCAGTTGCCTTCCCGCCGGGAGAGCACCGAAGCTGCCAGTACGGCGGCCACCTCTTCGGCCGTCTGAGTCCCGATGTCGTGTACCACGACGGCGTGGCCGGCGGCTTGGAGTTCGGCGGCGACGGCCCGGTACGCCTCGGCCTCGGCTGCACCGGCTTCCGGGCCGCCGCGGTGGAAGCGGTTGTAGAGGCCGCGCCGGGCCGCCCGCTCGCGGGAGCGGATGGGATCGCCGGTGAGGATGACGGTCAGGTCGGGCCGGTCGGCTTGCTCGGCCAGCGCCCATAGAAACTTGGGTGGTACACCGTCGAGGCGTTGCAACACGAGGGATGAAGCGACGTAGCGGTCGCAGACCACTACGGTGCCGCTGGCGAGGGCGGGACGGATCTCGGTTTCGAGGTGCTGGTAGCGGTCGGCGGCCACGAGGCAGGCCAGGGCCAGACCCTGGTAGTCGTCCGTGCCAAAGCGCGTGAGGCTACCCAGGGGACTGGCCGTGGGTTCTTTGGTGGCCAGCACAGGCAGGCCCTGTCCCGCGAGCTGCCCGGCCAGGGCTGCGGTGACCGTGCTCTTGCCGATGCCGCTGGGGCCGTCGATGGCAACGAAAAAGCCCCTGTTCATCGGCGGACGCTGGAACGGGCGTGCTGCTCGCGGGATAGCTCGATGAGGCGGCCCGTACCTCCTCCACATTGGCCTCCCCGAACTGGATATTCACCGAGAAATTGAATTCATCGCGCCCCCGCATGGCTTCGTCGACGCCGCCTTTGGTGAGGTCCACGGCGGTGTAGGCCAGCAACTGTGACGGCTGGTAGCGGCCGGTGGCCTACGTCGACGAGGTGGAAGTAGCGGCCCAGGAGGGAGCCTGCTTCCTCGAACTGGGCTTGACGACCGAGGCCTCGACGGCGCTGACGGAAGCCATTGATCTGCTCACCCGACGGGCGCCCCACCGGGTGCGGGACCGGGTGCACTACCTGTCCCGGCTGGCCAAATGCCAGTTGCTGGCCGGCAACGTCGAGCAGGCCTGCCAGACAGCCGGCAACGCCCTGGAGCTGAGCGAAGCCATCGGATCTACCCGGGTGGCCCTGCGCCTGAAAGAGTTTGCAGACGGCCTGGCGCCGTTCGGCGCAGTGCCCGCGGCCCGGGACTTCGGGGAGCGGTTCCGCCTGGCGACGACCTGACCCAGCGGCTTTAACCAACGAGGCCGAAGACAGCCGCCCGTAGGGCGCGGGGCCGGGTGAGATCTGGCAGGACAGCATCAGCCCCGGAAGCCTCAAGATCCCCCGCGGTACTACCGCCGGTGGCAACTCCCACCGCCCGCACGCCAGCATCGTGGGCGCCCTTCACGTCGTGCGGCGTGTCCCCGATGACGACGGTCCGGTTCGGTGGGAAGGTCACGTCGTACTTGGCCTCGGCCCGCTTGACCGCGAGCCGTACCAGTACGGTTCGGTCGCTGTCGTCATCCCCGAAGCCACCAACCTCCAGGTCAACGTGGTCTTCCAGGTCGAAGGCGTGAAGTTTGGTGGCCGCGATGGAGCGGATGTTGCCGGTCACCACGGACTGCACCGTGTCCTTGGCCACCAGGCTCGCGACAGCCTCCTTCGCACCGGGCAGGCGACGGCCGGACTCCTTCATCCGGCCTTCGAGCTGGTGGGCGGCCTGACCAAGAGCCTCGTAGAAGGCGTCGAAGGTCGGCTCGTCGTCCGGCACGCCGTTGAGCCGGAGCGTGTCCAGCAGGATCGCGCGCTCGGTGCGGCCGGTCATGTCTGCCAGCTCCCGCAGGGGACGGCCGGTCACGAACTGGAAGGCGCGGGCGTAGATCTCCCGGCTGACCGGGCCAATGGTGACGAGGGTGCGGTCTATGTCCCACAGGATGAGGGCAGGTGCGGTCACTTCACCATGATCTCACAGCCGACCCGTATGTGAATCGACTGGTTTTCCGCTTGGACCTCGACGTTCGGTGCGGCCCCGAGAACCAGAGCGGCCCCCTATTGTGAATAGCACGATTCGGTTCTACGCGGACGAGAGCGCACTCGGCGTCGGCCGGAAGCCGGAAGCCGGAAGGCGTGATGTCGTTTATCCGGGACACAAGTTCGTGCCGGAATTCCCCCTGCCGAAGAAGGCCGCACGGTTCGTGGCGGGGGTACGGCCGCAGGCCCGTTTCCTGGGTCAGGCGCCGTGGGCGCTGGTCGTGGCGAAGCCGCCGAAGGCGAAGCCGGTGAAGGCGTCGACGGCCGACAATGTAACCGGGTGGGCGCTCCGCGCCACCGGCCACGTCGCTGACCATGGGAGCCGGTGGGCAGCGCACGCCTGCGAGGAGTGAGCTCCTGGTGGGGGCCTTGCTAACCGGAGTACCGTGCCGGTACGGTGTCGGATGCGACATATGATGATCTCGGAGGAAGGGGCGCAATGGACGATCGCGTTCCCATGTGTCCCGGTCCGGTCATCCTCGACCGCGCGTACAGGGGCGTGAGGATTCGGCGGATGAGCTTCTTCCGTCGGCGTCATGTCGACTTCGGTGTCGTTGTGACCGCATCCTGTCCGGGTCCGGGCGGATCGTTCAACCGGGCATCCTGTGAAATCTCGGCCCGCCACAGGCCGAGCAGTCGGTAGTCGTTTCCGAACAGATCAGGGACGACGAGTCAGGGACTCTGGCACCAGCCACCCGGTACCCTCCGCTCCCGTATCACCGGACATTTCCAGAAACCGTCCCACGTCCTTTCGCGACGGAAGCTCTCCTGCCCCACCTTCCGTACCGACCGATGAAATCGTCACGGCCCGGTCACGTCTGTGCCAGTCGTGGCCCAGCGCCGGTCATGTTCTCGATGTTCCACCGTGCCCGGACCCGCCGGACCCGCGGTTCCGATGATTTTGCGTACCCACCGTAACAGTCCCTTCGCCTCGACATCTCACAAACAAACGCCGAGGCGTCCACATCAGAAATGTCACGGCGGCACGTCGTCCATGTCGGCGCTTCATCCGTGTCGACACGGCAACCACGTCGACATGGCAACAGGCGCACAATTATACGACACACCACAAAAGAATCCGGTCACCACAAGATTCAGCGGACGCCGCCCGCGGCCCGCCGTACCCGTATGAATGGAACACGGTGCAGAACGTCTTATCCGCTGTCAGCCGTCGGCGCCGCCACCGGCGTGGTCGACGCCCCGTTCTCGCCGCCGTCGTAGTAGCAGCGGTCGCGCTGACCGTCGCCGCCTGCGGCAGCGACGACACGGCGTCCTCGGACCCCTCCGCCGCCAGCGGTGTGCTGAGCTGGTCGATACCGCCACTGTCGACCTGGGATCCCGTCGCCTCCAACTCCGGTATCGACGTCACCCCGCTGAGCCTCGCCTACGCCTCCCTGACACGGCTGACGCCCAACGGTGATGCCGGGCCGGGACTTGCGAGCGAGTGGAAGTTCTCCCCTGACGGACTCACGCTCACCTTCACCCTCCGCCCCGGCCAGACGTTCTCCGACGGTGCACCGGTCGACGCCACGGCGATCAAACAGAACGTGGAACGGGGCAAGAACCAGACGGGTTCGCAGGTCGCGCCGTCCCTCGCCGCGATCGCCTCGGTGGACGCGACCAGCCCGACCGAGGCCGTCTTCCACCTCAGCCGCCAGGACTACGCGCTGCCCCTCGTCCTCGGCGGGCGCAGCGGCATGATCGTAAGCCCCCGGGCGCTGGCCGGTGACGTGAAGGCGCTGGCCACGAAGCCCGTGGGAGCCGGCCCGTTCTCCCTCACCAGCTACGTGCCGGACGGCCAGGCCGAGCTGACGCGCAACCCCGCCTACTGGGACGCGGCGAACATCCACCTCGCCGGGGTGACCCTGAAGTTCCTCTCCGACCCGGCCACCATCGCGGCGGCGCTGCAGAGCGACGAGATACAGCTGGCCAACTACATCTCCCCACCGCAGGCCAGGGCGCTGACCGCGGCGGGCCTCCAGGTGGAGGAGTTCCGCAGTCTGCAGATCTCCAACCTCGCCATCAATCGGACGATCAAGCCGTTCGACAATCCGAAGATTGTCGAAGCGCTGAACCACGCCGTCAACCGGCAGGAACTGCTGGACAAGCTCAACGCCGGCCACGGCGAAGTGGTCTACCAGCCCTTCCCCCGCGGCTATGTCGGTTACAACCCGTCCCTTGAGAACCTCTATGCTCACGATCCGGCAAAGGCCAAGGCGCTGCTGACCGAGGCGGGATACGACGGCACACCGGTCGTCATCAGCTACTTCACCAGCCCGGGCGGGGTGGACT
>NZ_CAAAFS010000161.1:26004-28341 GCF_900634755.1 Protofrankia symbiont of Coriaria myrtifolia | reverse complement strand
CTGTCCACGAAAGTGGGAACCCTCCACACCGCGAGGAGGCCCAGCTGTTGCAGGCCCAGTTCGAGGCGATCGGGCTGACGGTCAAACTGGAAAAAATCCCGTTCGGGCAGGTCGCCGAACGCTTCTACATCAAGCGTGAGGTCGGCCTGCTGCTGAGCGGGACCTTCGGCCGCGAGGCCCCGGCCCAGCAGCTCACGACCACCGCCACGCAGTACAGCAGCTACGACCCGGCGGCACTCACCGAAGCGCTGAAGAACGTCGCCCGGTTCCCGATCGACGACCCGGGCTACGCCCCCGCCCTGCAGGAGGCCACGAAGATAGCCGCTACCAAGGGCTCGGATGTCCTGGTGTTCTCCCAGCCCTGGCTGCTCGCCCATTCGAAGAAGCTGACGGGCCTGGTCGGGTATCTCACCTCGCCACGGCTCGAGGGCGTCCGGCTGGCCGCGTAGGCGGACCCGCTATCCCATGACCGAGATCACACTCGGCCCGCGGGGCCGGCGGGCGGGAGCGACCAGGGTCCTCCTGCCCGCCGTCCGCCGCGTGGCGGCGTTGCTGGCCACGTTGGTGATCATGGCACTGGTCAGCAGCCTGGTCATCTTCGCCCTGACCTTCCTGTCGCCCAGCGACCCGGCCGCGCAGAAACTCGGCCAGAACGCGACCCCGGAACAGGTCGCCGAGCTGCGGCACCTGTGGGGGCTCGACCGCCCCTTCGTCGTCCAGTACTTCAGCTGGCTGGGCGACGCCGTCAGCGGGGATCTCGGCAGGTCGTACTTCTCCGACATCCCGGTCGCCCAGAGCCTGGGGCAGCGGCTCGCGGTCGACCTGTCGATCGTGAGCGTCGCCGTGGTGCTGGCCGTGCTATTCGGCGCCGCGGCCGGTATCGCGGCGGCGGTGCGGCGGGGAAGCGTCGTCGACCGACTGGTGACGGCGGTGTCCTCGCTCGCGCTCACCGTCCCGGTGTTCCTGGTCGGGGTCATGCTGGTCGTCCTGTTCGCGGTGACCTGGCGATGGCTGCCAGCGAGCGGGTACGTGCCGATCGCGAAGGATCCCCTCGACTGGCTCCGCCATGTGATCATGCCGGGATTCGCGCTCAGCCTGCTGCCCGGCGCCGTCGTGGCCCGGCAGTTGCGCACCTCCCTGGTGAGCGCGCTCGGGGAGAACTACGTCGTCGGGGCAAGGCTGCGCGGGCTGTCCCCGGCCCACATCCTGTTCGGCCACACGTTGCGCAACGCCGCCGGGCCCGCCCTGGCCACGCTTGGCCTCGAACTGCCCGACCTGCTCGGCGGGGCCGTCGTCGTGGAGACGGTGTTCGGCCTGCCGGGGATCGGACGATACGCGTTGCAGGGCGCCACCAGCCATGACGTGCCCGTCATCCAGGGAGTGCTGCTGGTGACGGTCGCGTTCGTCCTGATCTCCAACATCACCGTCGACACGCTGCTGTCCCGGCTGCGGCCGGCCACCAGGGAGGAGCGCCGATGAGACACGCCCTGCGGGCCGTCTTCTCCTCGCTGCCCACCCGGGCGGCGGGCCTGTTCATCATCGTGATCCTCACGGTCGCGGTGACCGGTGAGACGCTGGCCCCCCACGACCCGTTCGCCCAGGATCTCGACTCGGCCCTGGCCGCTCCCGGTGGAGGCCACTGGCTGGGAACCGACTACCTGGGACGGGACACCCTCAGCCGGCTCGTCGCGGGCACCCGCGAAACGATCCTAAGCGCCGTGGCGATGGTGGCCCTCGGCGCCCTGCTCGGCGTGCTGCCGGGCATCGCCTCCGCCCTGCTCGGCCGCTGGTCCGCGTTTGCCGCCCTGCGGACGGTCGACGCGCTGCTCACACTGCCCACCGTGATCTTCGCGGTCGCGGTCGGCGGGCTGTTCTCGAACGGCCCGGCCGCGCTGGTCATCGCGATCGGGTTCCTGATGGCGCCACGCTTCTTCCGCATCGTCCGGGCCGAGGCGCTCGCTTTCAGCCGCACCCAGTACGTCGAGTCGGCCGCCCTGCTGGGCGCCTCCCGATGGTGGATCATCCGCCGGCATGTCGGGCGCAAGGTCCTGCCGACGATCGCTGTCACCACCTCGATCACGCTGGGCGGCGCGGTGTTCACCAGCTCGAGCCTGAACTTCATCGGCCTGGGCAGCCAGCCTCCCGCGCCGACCTGGGGCGGCATGCTCGCGGTGACAACCAGCCATCTGTGGGAGGACCCGCTCGCGCCGCTGTGGCCCGGGCTGATCATCGTCCTGACGATCTGGTCGTTCCACACCCTCGCGGACGGGCTACGCGAGGGCCTTGACGCAAGGAACCCGAGGAACGCGAGGAATCCGAGGCACTCGCGCCCCAGCC
>NZ_CAAAFS010000161.1:0-25529 GCF_900634755.1 Protofrankia symbiont of Coriaria myrtifolia | reverse complement strand
GCCCGTCCCGCACCGCCACGCCCTCCCCCGTCACTTCGCCCGCCCTGCCTGAACAGGTCGGGGCAGGGCCGGGGAGCCTGCTGGTGGGCCTCACCACGACTGGCCCCGACCCCGCCAGCCCGGCGGACGGGCCGGCTGACCAGGCCGGCCCGTCCGGCCCGGCAACCGCGGACGTACCGGATACAGGCGCACTGGATTCAGATGTGCCGAATACAGATATAACGGATGCAGACACACCGGGTGCGGACACAGCTGACAGCACGGGTGTCAGGAACGTTGCGGATGTTCCTGACGACCCGTCGCCTCAGGAGGGCTCCGACGCCGTGCTGCTGCGGGTGACGGATCTGTGGGTGACCGCGCCCACTCACACGGCCGCTGGCCACCGGGGCGATGTGGTGCGCGCGGTCAGCTTCGCCCTTGGCCGTGGTGAGGCTCTCGGGCTCGTCGGCGAGTCCGGCAGTGGGAAGACCCTCACCTGCCGCGCGCTGCTCGGCGCCCTGCCGGAGGGCTGCGTCGTCAGCGGCGGAACGATCGTCTTCGACGGCCAGGACGTGACCGCGCTGACCGAGAAGCAGTGGCGCCCGCTGCGTGGTGCCCGGATCGGGACGGTGTTCCAGGATCCGGCGTCCTACCTCAACCCGTCGCTCACCGTCGGCCGGCAGCTCACCGAGGTCCTGCGCCGCCACGGCGGGCTGGGCCGGCAGGCGGCCCGGCAGCGGGCCCTCGAACTGCTCTCCGCGGTGGAGATCCGGGATCCGGCGAAGGTCGCCCGGCAGATCCCCAGCCGGCTCTCCGGCGGGATGCAGCAGCGGGTCATGCTCGCCGTCGCCGTCTCGTGCGAGCCGGACCTGCTCGTCGCCGACGAGCCGACCACGGCGCTCGACGTGCGCACCCAGGCCGAAGTACTGGCGTTGCTGGCGGCCCTGCGGGCACGGCTGAACATGTCCCTGCTGTTCGTCACCCACGACCTCGACATCGTGGCGGGCGTGTGCGACCGGATCGCCGTGTTCCACCGCGGCCGCATCGTCGAGACCGGACCGGCCGACGAGATCGTCCACCGGCCTTCCCACCCCTACACCCGTTCCCTGGTCGCGGCGGCATCGGCAGGCGCTGTGCCGGCTGCCTCCCCCGGGTCCGCTCAGGAGGCTCCAGTTGTCCGGGTCTGAGCTGGTGCCCGCCGCTCGCAAGCACTCCGACGCGGCCGGCGAACCGATCACCGCCCAGCTGCCGGCCGACGCCGGCCCAGCGGCCAGCACCGGCCCGTCCCACGACCTGTCCCCCGCGGACGACGAGCCGTTGCTGCGGGTGGCCGGCCTGCGGGCCGGTTTCCACGGCCCGGACGGGATCATCCACACCGTCCTCGACGGCGTCGACCTCACGATCTCCCCCGGCGAGATCGTCGGGCTGATCGGGGAGACGGGATCGGGCAAGACGACCCTGGGCCGGGCCATCGTCGGCCTCGTGCGCCCCACCGCTGGCACGATCCGGTTCGAGGGGGCGCAGATCCAGGGCCTGCGCGGCCGGCACCGGCGGGCACTACGCCGCCGCGGCCGGATCCAGTTCATCTTCCAGGACCCGCTGCGCTCGCTCGACCCCGCCCAGCGGGTCGCCGACATCGTCACGGAAGGGCTCGCGATCCGTCGGGAGCTCGATCCCGCGGGACGCCGTCAGCGCGCCGCCGAGGCCCTCGTCGCCGTCGGCCTCGGCCCGGAGTTCCTCGACCGTCTGCCCGGCGAGATCTCCGGCGGCCAGCGCCAGCGGGTCGCGATCGCCCGCGGGATCGTCACCCACCCCCGGCTGCTGATCTGCGACGAACCGGTCAGCGCCCTGGACGCCGCGAACCGCACGCACATCCTGCGGCTGCTCGCGCGGCTGCGCGACGACCAGGCGATAGCCATGCTGATCATCTCGCACGACCTCGCGAGCATGGCGGACGTCGCGGACCGGGTCGCGGTCCTCCACAACGGCCGGATCGTCGAGGAGGGGCCGACGGCGCGGGTGTTCGCGGCACCCACGCACCCGTACACCCGGCTGCTCATCGCATCCAGCCCGCGTTCGGCCCGTGGCCTCGACCCTGACTCTGGCTCCGGCGCCGACCACGGCTCCAGCCATGATCATGATGGCTCCGAGCATGACGGCCGTGACCTCGACCCGGCCACGGCCCGGCCGGGGCCCGGGAACGCCGTGACCGGCTGAAGCCGGTAACCCCCGGACCACCCGAGCCGGACCGCCCGAGGACCGGATCGCCCGAGAAATGGACCGCCCGAGAAGGAGTGGACGACGACCATGACAGCAGGCCGCAGGCTGAAGCTGGGCGTGTTGCTGCACGGAATCGGCAGCGCGGTCGCCGGTTGGCGCCATCCCGACGTGCCCGCGGACGGCGCCGTCGACTTCGAGCTCTACCGGCGGTGGATCCGCACGGCTGAGAAGGGGCGTTTCGACCTGCTCTTCATCACCGACACCCTGCACATCACCGCCAACTCGACCCCGCAGTACCTGACCCAGTTCGAACCGATCGCGCTGCTGGGCGCACTCGCGGCGGCCAGCAGCGACATCGGCCTGGTCGGCACGGTGTCGACCTCCTACAGCGAGCCCTACACCGTCGCCCGGCAGCTCGCGACGATCGACCACATCAGTGGCGGCCGGGCCGGGATCAACATCGTGACGTCCGCGGCGGCCGCGACCGCCCGCAACTTCAACCGGACCGAACAGGAGCATCCCGAACACGACACCCGTTACCGGATAGCGGCCGAATACCTCGACGTCATCCAGGGCCTGTGGGACTCCTGGGAGGACGACGCCCTGATCCGGGACAAGGAGTCCGGCGTGTTCTTCGACCGCGCCAGGCTGCACACCCTCGACCATCGTGGCGAGTTCTTCTCCGTGCGGGGACCGCTGAACATCGAACGGCCCCCGCAGGGATCACCCGTCATCTTCCAGGCCGGATCGTCGGAGGCCGGCAGGACCTTCGCCACCCGTGAGGCGGACGGCATCTTCCTCGGCCCGCAGAGCCTGGCCGACGCCGTCGCCTTCACCCGGGACATCCGGCGGCGGGCGGCGGCGGCCGGACGTCCCGACGGTCTGCCCGTGGTGTTCGTAGGGGTCACCGTGTTCGTCGCCCCGACGCAGCAGGAGGCCGAGCGGCGCTATCAGGAGGTGGCCGACCTGGTCAGCACGGACCATGCCCTGCGCTACCTGTCCCTCATGTTCGGTCAGCACGACTTCACCGGTTACGACCTGGACGCGCCCTTCCCGGACCTGGGCGGGATCGGCGACGACGCGTTCCAGGCCGGCTCCCGGCGGATCAGGCGACGTGCCCGGGAAAACGGCTGGACGCTGCGGCAGACGGCCCTGGAGATGATCACCCCGCGGGGGGAGTTCATCGGGACACCCGAGGGGATCACCGACCGCATGCAGGAATGGTTCGAAGCCGGTGCCACGGACGGTTTCATGCTCATGGAGGCGATGCCCGGGGGGCTGACGGCCTTCGTGGACTCCGTCCTGCCGATCCTGCAGGAACGCGGGCTGGCCCGGCGCGAATACGAGGGCCGGACACTGCGCGACCACCTCGGGCTGCCTGTCCCACCCAACCGCTTCGTCAAGCGGGACACCGTCACCGACCGGGGCAACTGATCGCCCCCGCCCCGCCGGCGGCCGTGGACGACGTGGACATCGTGAACGCCGTCACCGGTCGCCGGAAGAACACGCCCCGCCACCTGTCCGCCCGGGCAGCGCACGGCTGTCCGGGCGGACGACGTGCGGCGGGTGGACGTGAGCCGGCGCCGGACGGGGTTTCCGTCCGGAACACCAGTGCACACCGTACGGCTACACGTCAGACATCAACAGTTACAGTGCGGATACTGACAGCCACATCTGAGACGCCAACAGCCGCGCCTTGGCTGCCGCCAGTAGCGCTCCGAGCGTCAGTGACCGCACCGCGAACGCCAAAAACCATACTAAAAAATATCGACAGTTACATATCGGGTGCTGACAGCCGCACCCCAGGCACCGCGATGACCGAAACCCGAGTACCGATGACCGTGCGCGGCGGGGCCGCGGGCACCCTACCGTCGGTAGAGCACGATGTTGGACTGGTACTCCTTGTGCGGGACGACCGGTCGGAACTGCCGGAAGCCCACGGCGCCCCGGAACGGGCCCGCGACACCGACGGCGTTGATCGTCGCCTGCTCCCCCGCGGTCAGCCGGGTGTCATCGATGAGCCCGCCCGTGCGGATGACGTTGCCGTCCTGGAGCTTTATCTCCTCCGAGAAGTAGGCCACGAAGCCACCGTCCGGACGCTGGTACAGCATCCGGCCGTAGCCCTTGGTCGTCCCGATCGTCCTGCCGTCGGCGCCGACGAACTCGTAGGCGACCTCGGCCACGTCGTCCAGGGTCGGGTTCTGCCCGCTCGGGTCCTCGTTGTTGGAGTCGTAGGCCAGCACCTTCTCCACCAGGTCGAACAGCAGCAGGGCGTTCTTCGGGTCGGCGATGGTCGTGCCGCGGGGAGGCGCGAGCGGCGGCACCGCGAGGGTCGCGAGCACCCCGGACGTCACGGCCGCCCGCACCGGAGCGAGCGCCGCCGGGAGACGGCCGGCCGACGGGAGACGGAGTCCCTGCGGGGGACGGAGAGAGGGCATGGCGGTTCTCCTCGCTGCTGTTCGGACGGATGGGACCGGGATCCGTCTTCGACGGTAGGAAGAGCCGCTGAACCGAACCTTGTGCCGTGGGCGGAGAAGCCCGTGCCACAGGTGGGAAAGCCCACGCCGCAGGCGGAAAACCCCGCGCCGCGGGCGGAGACGCCCGTACCGCAGGCGGGAAACCCCGGGCCGCGGGCGGGCGGCCGCTCAGTCGGCCGGGGGCGGCTGGGGCGAGGAGTGAGCCGTCGCGAGAGCCGGCCGTGTCCGCGCCGGCCCGCGCGGCCGGCGGCGGGCGGCGAAGGCCCGCAGGAAGGTCCGGACACCCGCGGTGACGGCGGCGTCGAGGTCGATCGGATGGATGGGCCGGGTGCCCAGCGCGGACAGCGCCGGCAGGTTCCCCGCGACGAGCGTCATGAACTGGTTCGCGGCGCTCTCGGGATCGTCGATGTCGAGATGCCCCCGGTTCGCGAGACGAGCGAGCCGCCCCGCCAGGGCGTCGACGACCGGGCCGCTGCCCAGGGAGAGCACCGTGTCGTACAGGTCGGGCATGTGGACCGCTTCGGCGTACAGCAGTCGTTGCAGCACCCAGCCCTCGTCACTGAGCTGACATTCCAGGATCAGGTAGGCCACCTTCGTGAGCTGGTTGGCCAGTTCGGCTCCGTCGTCGGAGAGCGTGTCGAGCGACGCGATGATCTTTTCCGCGGAGTGGCGCGCGGCGTCGCACATGACCGTGCGGAACAGGGCCTCCTTGTCCGCGAAGTGGTTGTAGACGGTCGGTTTCGACACCCCGGCGACGGCCACGATCCGGTCGATGCTCGCGGCCGGGTAGCCGTCCTGGGCGAAGACCTTCAACGCCGCGTCGAGGATCGCCTCCCGCTTCACGATCCGTCCCCGGCTCGTCGGGCGGTGCGCGGCGTCGGTCATGACCGTGATGGTACAGCGGCACGGCCATGTCTTCGCCAGTACGTTGTACAAAGTCAAACTGCAAAGTTTAGTTTTACTTGGTACCAAGTGTAGATTGAAGCTGTGCTGGCTTCACGCCATGCCGTCACCAGACAAGACGTCGCCAGACAAGGAGAGCAGATGACCACCGATGCTGACGTGCCCGCAACGGGCACGACCGGCACCGACACGACCACGGCTGTGCGCCCCGCCGCCGCGCCCGACCAGGGCGTCACCCAGCCGGAGACAGCGGGCCGCACGGCCCGGCCGGGCGCGCTCGGCCTCATCCTCGCGGCGATCGTCGGCGCCGAGTTCATCCTCCAGCTCGACGCCACGATCGTCGCCGTCGCACTGCCCAACCTGCAGGAGGATCTCGGGCTCTCCGCCGGCTCGCTGTCCTGGGTTGTCAACGGTTTCCTGCTCGCCTTCGGCGGCCTGCTGCTCTTCGGCGGCCGGCTGGGGGACGTTGTCGGACACCGCACCACCTTCATCGCGGGCACCAGCCTGCTCGCCGCCGCGTCCCTGCTCGCCGGGCTCGCGTCCAACGTCGGTCTGCTGCTGACCGGCCGCGTCCTGCAGGGCGCCGGAGCGGCGCTGGCCGGGCCGGCCGGGCTGGCGCTGCTCGCCACGACCTTCACCGGCGCGCGGCAGCAGCGGGCCTTCGCGGTGTATTCGACGGTGACCGGGTTGGCGGCGTCCGCCGGCATGGTGCTCGGCGGCATCCTCACCGACCTGGCGAACTGGCGCTGGACGCTGCTGATCAACGCGCCGATCGGTGTCGCCGTCGCGCTGCTCACCGCCCGGGTCGTGCCCTCCCCCAGTCGCTCCGACGAACGCCGTGCGCTCGACGTTCCGGGCGCGGTCCTGTCCGTGATCGGCATGACGGCTCTGGTCTACGGCTTCGTGGCGGCCGCCGAGGACGGCTGGGATTCCGGCAGGGCGGTCGCGGGCCTGGTGGGCGGAGTGGCGGTCCTGGCCGGCTTCGTCCTGCGGGAGGCACAGGCCAGCTCGCCGCTGCTGCCCCTGCGGGTGGTCACCCATCGTGGCCGGGCCGGCGCGTTCGTCAACCTGCTGCTGATGGCGTTCGCACTGACGGGCTTCCTGTTCTTCCTGACCCAGTTCCTCCAACGGGTCCTCGAGCTGGAACCGCTGGTCACGGGGCTGGCCTTCCTCCCCTTCGGGGTGTCCCTGCTGCTGGCGGCACGGGCCGTGCCGAAGATCCTCACCCGCCTGAACCCGCGGGCGCTGGCCATCCTCGGATTCGCCGTGATGGCCCTGGCGCTGTTCTGGCTCAGCCGTCTCGGCAACGACAGCGACTACGCCACCGGCATCCTCGTGCCGATCATCCTGCTGGGCGCCGGCGCAGGCGCGGCCGTCGTCCCACTCAACATCATCATCTTGTCCCAGAGCGCGCCGGAGGAGATCGGCGTCACCTCCGGGGTGCTCCAGTCGGCGCTGTCGGTCGGCGGTTCCCTCGGTATCGCCATCCTGCTGACGTTGTACACCGCTGCGGACGATGTCGCCGGCGGCGTCACCCGCGCCTTCACCGGCGGCGCAGTGATCGCCGCGGTCGCCGTCGTCCTCGGCCTCGTGTTCTGGTACCTGCCGGGACGCCGGCCCGCCGAGGCGGCCGCCTGAGTCCCGGCCGTCCCCGAGCCGATCCTCGCCGCCACTGCCCGGATCGCGCCCGGATCGTGTAAGCGGGCCCTGCCCCCGCCCGCCAGCGGGATTCGCGCTGCGCGGGTATGGCCCGACGCCCCGGCGAGCTGTACCGATCAGACGCATACCGATCAGACGGCAGGCCAAACTGGTCAGGATCGGTTTCTGGATTCACGCGGGTTGCACGGCCCGACGCCACGGCGGGCCGTGCCCGCGCCCGCGGGTGCGGCCCAATTCGGAACCGAATTCAGAAACAACGACGACCGCAGTGCCCGCGCCAGCGGGTGCCGCAGTCAGCCCGCCCGTCGGCCCAGACGCCCGCGCCCTGCCACCTCGCCGGCGAGGTGGCAGGGCGGGATGCCCCGTGGTGGATTTCCGGGAACGCCTCGCCATCCCGCCAACGAGGTGGCGGGCGGGATGCGAATGGAGCGGGCAGAGCCACCGCTACGCACCGCCCACCCGCTACGAGCCACCAACCAGGGTCTCGTCGAGCAGGGTGACGTACGCGGGCACCTGCGTGACCGATGTCAGGTCGTGCCGGAACGTCGTCGCGTCCTCGCCGCCGTCCCGCCCGTCCGCGGGGCCCGGCTCGGCCGGGACGAACCCGTGCCGGGGGTAGAAGTCGGCCACGATGCGGTTCTTCGCCGTCGGCCGGTAGGTGGCGGCGACGGCGTGCGCACCTGTGTCACGGGCACGTTCGAGCACGGTCGCCAGGCAGGCCTGCTCGATCCCCCGGGAGAACACCCGGCAGCTCAGCAGGAAGTTGTCGATGTGCACGACCCCCTCCACCCGGCGCAGGAAGACCGCGCCGACCAGGCCGTTGTCACCGAAACGGTCCTCGGAGCGGATCGTGAGCACCGTGTGCTCCGGCCGGTCGAGCAGATCACGCAGGTCCGGCGCGGGCAGCCGGCGGGTCGTGGTGTTGAACTGGTTCGTCCGCAGGGTGAGCTGGCTGACCCGAGGCACGTCGGCCTCCCGGGCCACCCCCAGCCGCACCACGATCTCCAGGCCGCCCAGGTACTCCTCGATCGAGGCGAAGCCCTCCTGGAAGTCGCGGCGGTCGAGTTCCTCCCGGTAGCGCCGCACCCGGACACGGTCCTCGGCGGTCAGCTCCCGGGTGTCGAACCATCCGTCACGCAGCACCGCGTCCAGGTGACCGGCGGGGTCCTCGTCGACCGCGACCACGGCGACGTCGGGCAGTTCGGCCCGGACGAGGCCGCGCTCGTAGGCGGAGTCGTCGACGAAGACGAAGCTGTCGACCCCGAGGTTGAGCGAGCTGGCAAGGTCCAGGAGGTTCTCGTGCTTGGGCCGCCAGTTGGCGATGATCCGCACGAAGTCGTCCGGGCGCAGCGTCATCTCCGGATGCCCGGCGAGCGCGTCGCGCACCACGTCGGCCTCGTTCTTGCTGACCGCGGCGAGCAGCACGCCCTGCGCCCCGATCTGCTTCACGACCTTCTGCACGGCCCGGAACGCCTCACCCCGGTAGGAGCCGGCGACCTCGATACCCTCCACCCCGTCGTCACCGACGATCCCGCCCCACAGGGTGTTGTCCAGGTCGAGCACCAGGGCCTTGCTGGTGCGCCCGGTGATGTTGCGGGCGAGGTGGCCGACCTCCCGGGCGTAGGCGGCGAGCAGGCCGGCGGACAGGTGGGCCTTGGCGTAGACCGTCAGCCGGGAGTCGGTGACCGGCACGCCCTCGGCGACGAGCGGGTCCAGATCGAGCACCACCAGCGCGGGAAAGCGTTCGGTGAGGCCGAGCAGCCGGGCGTTCGCCCGTCGCCACACCGCCCCCAGCCGGGCCCGCGACCGATGGTCGACGAGCTGGGCGGTGAACCGGCGTGGCAACGGCAGCGTGTTGAGCACCAGGGTTCCCCGGCTGATCTCGGTGAAGCGGGTGACCAGCGTCTCGAGCAGGGAGATCTTGGCATCCAGGACCCGTTCGACCGCGTCGGGATCCCACGGGAGCGGCACCTCGTCGAAGACGATCGTCGGGTCGAGCAGGGCCAGGACGAGATCGGCCGCATGGGCGTGCAGGGAGCTGCCGGGATCGGTGAGCTCGAACACGTAACTGTCGAAGGTCCCCAGCTGGGAACGCAGCAGCAGACCGTGCCGGCCGAGTTCCCCGGCCAGGGCCGGCAGCAGCGCGGAGACCGTGCCGTGCGCGGTGACGGCGATCCGCACGACCGGGGTCGACGGATGCTCCCGCAGCACCTCGTCCGGGCCGACCTGGACGAGCAGGCGCCCCGCCCGCGCCAGTTCCTCCGCGGAGGCGTCCGCCAGCAGTTGGCGGACCCGGGGGAACTCGGCGGCTATCCGGCCGTCACGGTGCAGGCCGAGCAGGTCGGTGGCGGCCCGCCGGCCGTCGGCGGGTGCCGGGGAAACGCCGGGGGCGGGCCGCGCGGAACCGGTGGTGCTGGAGACCGTCATCGCCGGGACCTTTCTCAAGAGTGGATCGGCGTCGATCCACGGGCGGAATTCGCCAACCGTCGTGACCGCCCTCGGACCGTCCGAACGCTGTCCGAATGCCAGCCGAACGCCATCCGAACGTCACGGCCACACAGTCAAATCATCCGGACGGCGACTAAAGCGGGGACTAAAGTTCCGCTAGTGTTGTGATCGCCGACGTCGTACGGGTGTGATGCCGTACGGGTTCGTTGCCGGTCGGGCCCAGGGCCGGAACTAGCGCCGTCCAAGGCGCGTCCCGCAGGATGTAGGACGCGGTTTTTACCGTCCACGGCCGATGCGGTCCGGCCACGGTCTCCCGGCACCGACGACGCGCTCCCAGCACGGCCACAGGCATGGTCATGAAGGTGACCGCGACGAGGACCACAATGAATGACCGCAATGAATGATCACGACGAATGGAGACGACGGATGGACAGCATCGAGGATCTGGTCACGCTCGTCCGCGACGAACTGGGCCTGCCGGTGTCGGCCACCGACGCCGGCCGAGAACTCGACGAGATACCCGGCTGGGACTCGGTGCACCTGCTCACCCTCGCGACCATCCTGGAACGGACGACCGGGCAGCGGCTGTCCCTGCCGGACGTCCTGGAGGCGACGAGCCTGGAGCGGCTCTACGCGCTGACCACCGGTCGGTAGGCTCCGCGTCCCACGGTTCGCCGGTTCGCCGGTTCGCCGGTTCGCCGGTTCGCCGGTTCGCCGGTTCGCCGGTTCGCCGGTTCGCCGGTTCGCCGGTTCGCCGGTTCGCCGGTTCGCCGGTTCGCCGGTTCGCCGGTTCGCCGGTTCGCCGGTTCGCCGGTTCGCCGGTTCCACACCCTGCTCAGGAAATTATCGACAAATACTGTGTGACGTTCCCCGAGTCGTTCCTGGACGGCCGGCTGATACCGGCCACGGCGGTGTACAGGAAAACTTTAGAACAGGCCGGCATCCTTGCAAGAATGACGGAGGTAGCCAACGGCACGCGGGCCGGCATCAGTATCGGTATCAGTATCCCCGAGCAGGACGTCCGCGATCCCCACCGCAGACTGTCCCACCTGTTCGACCCCGATTCGTTCGCCCCGTTCCCCTCCACCGGCAGCGGCCGGGTACTCGCCGGGCGGGGCCGGATAGGCGGCGTCCCGGTCATCGGCTACTGTACGGACGGCAGCCGGATGGGCGGGGCGCTCGGTTCCGAGGGTTCCAGGCACGTCGTGGCCGCCATCGAGGAGGCGGTCCGCACCGCAAGCCCGGCCATCGGGCTGTGGCACTCCGGTGGGGCGAGCCTCGCCGAGGGTGTCGAAGCGCTCGACGGCATCGGCCAGATCTTCGCCGCCATGATCCACGCTTCCGGCCGGGTACCGCAGATCTCGGTGGTGCTCGGGCCGGCCGCGGGCGGCGCGGCGTACGGGCCGGCGCTGACCGACGTCGTGATCATGGCGCCGGCCGGTCGCGTGTTCGTGACCGGCCCCGACGTCGTGCGCAGCGTGACCGGAGAACAGATCGACATGGAGGGGCTCGGCGGCGCCGACGCGCACGGCCGCCGTTCCGGTGTCGTCCACGTGCTGGCCCGTTCCGAGCGGGACGCCTACCAGCGGGCCCGCCGGATCACCTCCCTGCTCGCCGACCCGGGCCGTTTCGACCTCGGCGCCGGCCGGGGCCTGGCCGCCACCCTCCCCGGGCCCAGGACCGAGCCCGGCGCCGACGAGATCAGCGCCATCGAGGTTGGCGCCAGCACGCTCAGTGTCGGCGGCCCCGGCACCGGCACGGTCGGCACCGCCGAGGTGGGTGCCAGCGACGTCGGTGAGGATCTGCGGGCGCTGCTGCCGGACCGACCGCGGCGGGCCTACGACGTCCGGCCGCTGGTGCGCCGGCTCGTCGACGACGACCCCACCGGCGACGGTTTCGAGGAACTGCAGCCCCGCTGGGCGCCCAACATCGTCGTCGGGCTCGGCCGTCTCTACGGCCACAGCGTCGGCGTCATCGCGAACAACCCGCTGCGCAAGGGCGGCTGCCTGGACTCGCTGAGCGCCGAGAAGGCCGCCCGGTTCGTCCGCATGTGCGACTCCTTCGGCATCCCGCTGGTCGTGGTCGTCGACGTGCCCGGCTACCTGCCGGGCGTCCGCCAGGAATGGGACGGGGTGGTGCGCCGCGGCGCCAAGCTGCTCTACGCGTTCGCGGAGGCCACGGTGCCGCGCGTCACGCTCGTCACCCGGAAGTCCTTCGGCGGGGCGTACATCGCGATGAACTCCCGCTCGCTGGGCGCCACCGCCGTCCTGGCCTGGCCCGAGGCGGAGATCGCCGTCATGGGCGCCGAGGCCGCGGTCGGCATCCTGCACCGCCGGGCCCTGGCGGCGGTGCCCGACGACGAGCGGCCGGCGCTGCTCGCCCGGCTCGTCGACGACCACGCCCGCACCGCCGGCGGGGTCGACCGGGGGCTGGCCCTCGGTGTCATCGACGCCGTCATCGATCCCGCCGACACCCGCCGGCGCATCGCGCGGGTCCTCGCCTACGCGCCCGCCCGCCGCGGCCGCCACGGCAACATCCCCCTGTGACGGCCTCCCGGTAATGATCCCCTTGTTATCGCCCCTGACCACCGGATACAGGTGCTCCGGGCTGAAACAAACGGGTGCCCCGGGCTGGTAGGGGTGATGGCCGCGAGTTCAATGGGGGTATGGCAGTAGTCGGCTGGGTGGCGTTCGGAATTCTCCTGCTGGTGTGCGCGGTGGCGGTGTACGACGTCCTTCAGCGCCGGCACTCGATCCTGCGGACCTTCCCCGTCATCGGGCATCTGCGCTTCCTGCTGGAGGACGTCGGCCCGGAGCTGCGCCAGTACATCGTGACCGGCAACGACGAGGAGCGGCCGTTCAGCCGCGACCAGCGCCGCTGGGTGTACGCCACGGCCAAGCGGGCCAACGCCAACTTCGGCTTCGGCACCGACAACGACCTGGAGCTGTCAGCGAACTACCTCATCGTCAAACCGGCGGTCTTCCCGCTGCCGGCGCCCGCGCCCGGCGACGACCACCTGGAATGCCGCAAGGTGCTCGGCGCGGCGCGCGGCCGGGCCCGCGCGTTCCGACCGGCATCGGTGGTCAACATCTCGGGGATGAGCTTCGGCGCGCTGAGCGCACCGGCGATCGCCGCCCTCAACAAGGGCGCCGCCATCGCCGGCTGCCTGCACAACACCGGCGAGGGAGGTGTTTCCGACCACCACCTGCAAGGTGGTGACCTGGTCTTCCAGATCGGCACGGGCTACTTCGGCTGCCGCACCCCCGACGGCCGGTTCAGCCTCGAACGCCTGGTGGAGCTCGTCGGCCAGCACCCGATCCGCGCGTTGGAGATCAAACTCAGCCAGGGGGCGAAACCCGGCCTCGGCGGCGTCCTGCCCGCGGCGAAGGTCACCCCCGAGATCGCCCGCATCCGGGGGGTGCCGGTCGGGCAGACCTGCGTCAGCCCATCCACCCATTCGGCGTTCAGCGACGTGGACAGCCTGCTCGACACCGTCGAGGAGATCGCCGCGGCGACCGGGCTACCGGTGGGGATCAAGTCGGCCGTGGGCGAGCTGGGCTTCTGGGAGGACCTTGCCAACCGGATGGTGTCCACCGGCCGTGGGGTCGACTTCATCACCATCGACGGGGGCGAGGGCGGCACCGGCGCGGCACCGCTGGCCTTCAGCGACCATGTCGCGCTCCCGTTCAAGCTCGGCTTCAGCCGGGTGCACGCCATCTTCGCCGCCGCTGGGCTCGACGAACGGATCGTCTTCGTCGGCTCGGCCAAACTCGGCTTCCCCGAGACCGCGCTGCTGGCCATGGCCATGGGCTGTGACCTGGTCAACGTCGGCCGGGAGGCGATGCTGGCCCTGGGCTGCATCCAGGCGCAACGCTGCCACACCGGCCACTGCCCCACCGGGGTGGCCACCCAGTCCCGCTGGCTGACCCGCGGGCTCGACCCCCAGGACAAGGCCGCCCGGGTCGCCAACTACGTCAGTGGGCTGCGGCACGACCTGCTGCGGCTCGCGCACGCCTGCGCGGTCAGCCATCCGGCCCTGGTCACCCTCGACTCCTTCGAGATCCTCGACGGACACTTCGGCTCCCGACCCGCCGGCGAGGTCTTCGCCACCCCCGGCGCCGGCACCGCGAAAAAGTGGGACGACCGGGTGGTGTGACGACGCGGGTCCGGCGATCACTCCAGGGGGGACATGACGGGTGACGCGGACTGTTGCTCAGGTACCGCGGCGGTCACGTCGGGGCGGATCCCGAGTTCGTCGAGTCGTTCCCACAGGGAGGCGAGCGCAGCCTCCGGGTGCCGGTAGTACGCCGAGCCGCGGACCCGCCAGAATTTCCATCCCTGATCCTGGAGCATTCGCTGGCGGCGGAGGTCGGCCTCCCACCGCTGCGGACCGTGGAACTTCTCACCGTCGCATTCGACGGCCAGCCGGTCGTGCTCGCCCTGCACGACGAAATCGATGCGGCAGCCGCCGGCCTCGTGCTGCGGGCGTACCCGGTAGCCTCGGCGCAGCAGATCCCGCAGGACACGTCTCTCGAAATCGCTCTCGCATTTTTCCTCGAGGGTGGCGGCCTGCGCCTGCGGGTCGTTGACGGCGTATGCGTAGGTGAGCAGGTGTCCACGCACGTCGTCGGCGTGCAGCGCGCCCGGGTCGACGCTGTGGAAGATCCAGAGCTGGTTGCGGGCCCGGCTGGCCGCCACGTTGATCCGCTGCTGGTCGGCCTTTTTCGTCGCGGCCGACCGGTTGTCGTCGGCGACGACGGAAATGAAGATGACGTCCCGCTCGTCGCCCTGGAAATTGTACGGGTCACCTACCCGGATTCGCCGTTGTTCGTATTCGTCGCCGCCGAGCACGGCGAGCAGTTTCTGTTCGATCAGGCGGCCCTGCGCGTTCCCGAGCAGTGTGACGACGCCGAATGTCATCCCGTCGTACGCCGGGTCGTCCCGGCAGTCGAGAATCCGCTGGACCACGGCGGATGCCTCGGGCTCGTTGACGTCCCCGTACTGTCCGCGGGTACGGACCCCGTCGGGCACGCGGACGGGGCGGACCGGCGAGCCGATCCCGAGATCGGTGCCCTCTCGCAGGGGGAGGATTCTGCCGGCGTAGAAACGGTTCGAGAACTCGATGATGTCCGGCATGCAGCGGAAGTGCTCGCGTAGCAGCACCACGTCGGGAAACACCCTGGTGGCGGTGTCGTAGAGGCTGGCCTCGACATCCAGCAGGGAGCGCTGCGCGAGGTCGGGAAGATGCGTCTCGATCAGCTGGAACACCCGGGACCGGTCGACACCGACCGCCGCCGGACTGATCTGCTTGTCGTCCCCGACGACGACGACCTTGCGGCCCAGCGCCAGCACTCCCATGGACAGCACGTCGCACTGGCTGGACTCGTCGACGATGACGACGTCGAAGAGATCCGTCCGGCGTGGGTCGAAGCTCTGCAGCACACGGTGGATCGGCATGATCCAGACGGGGACGGCGCCCATCGCGGCGGGCATCTGCTCGCGCGCGTCCGCCTCCCACCTGCGGGCGAACTTGCCGGTTCCCCTGCCGATCCTCGCCAGCGCCTGCAGCCAGCCCATCAGCGCACGGCGCTGCTCCTCGCGCAGGTTGGCCTTCATGCCGAGCCGGGCGGAGCGGACGGCGACGTCGAGGACGAGCCGGCGGACAGCGGCCGTCGCCTCGATGATCCGCTGTTGGAGGACGGCGGCGTCACCGCGTTCGAGCAGGGCGTCCAGCCAGGTCTGGGCCTGACGCCAGCGCCACAGCTCGGGCAGGTCCGGCGCCGAGCCGCACACGGCCGTGTCCCCACCGCTACCGATGATCTTTGCGGCCCACAGGGGAGCGACGGCGGCGAGCCGGCCGGCGAGCGCGTCGCGGCGGTCCAGCGCCGGCCGCAGCTCGGTGAGCCGTTCGATCTCGTCGCACGTGGCCGTCCAGGCAGAGAGGTCGTGCCGGTCACGCCGGTCGAGGACGTCGCGCAGCGTCCCCCACAGCGGTCCCGGGTCCGGCTGCCCACCGCCGCCGCCGAGATATTCGCGCCACCTGTCGAACCATGCCGTGAGCTGGCGCTCCTCCCCGCGTTTCGCGGCCGCCTCCAGGATGTCTCCCGCGGCGGCCAGCTGCGCGGCGGTCGGCCGGACGGGCGTGCCGGGCAGGACGGCGCGCAGCCGGTCCAGCAGCGCCGGCCCGTCGGTGATCTCCCAGGCGATCGCGTCGCGCAGCAGGTCGACGTGGTGTTCCAGGCTCGGTACGAACGCGGGGTCGTCGGTCGACAGCGGCGGCCCGCCGACCGTACCGACCAGATCATGGTAACGACGTCCGGCGGCGGTGACGGTCGTCCGCTCTCGGATCTTCGCCCGGACCGTCTCGACGTCGTCGACCGTGCGCAGCTCGAAGCCGTCGACGCGGGTGGCGGCGTGAAAGGCCCGCAGCTCCCGACCGCCCACCCGGGGGATGCCCCGGCCGGCGGCGAACCTCTCGGCAAGATCGTTGAGTGTCGCCTCCTGGACACGGGGATCACCCTCCGCGACGACGACCGTCCGGCCGAAGGTCGCCCGGCGCAGCTCCACGATCGTCCGGGTCTCGGCGGCGAGCTGTTCGGCCTGCTCCGCCCAAAGGCGCCCGCGTATGCCCGCGACTGCGCGACCTGCGCGCGCACGGCCGCCAGCCACGGTTGCTCGGCGGCGGTGACACGGGCCGTCGCCGCGCGGACCGCGGCGAGAAGGTCGGCGAGAGCGTCGCCGCCCAACGTGTCCACCGCGGTGAAGGAGGCGCCCTGGGCCTCCAGGTCGGCGAGGTCGTCGCGCAGCTTGTCGAGCCGCCGGTACTGCTCGGCGAGCTGGCCGGCTGACGGCAGGCTTCCCCGGGCCGGCAGGTCGTGGCGGGCCGCGGCCGCGTCCGCCGCGGGGATGGCGGCGAACCGGATCAGTTCGTCGAGTTCGGCCACCGACAGCGGGGGACGCTGATGCTCGGTGAGCCGGTCCGGTATGCGGTCCCACCCGGTTTCGTGGCTGGCGAGCCAGTCGGCCACCCGGGCGGCCTTTGCCGGCCCGTCGGCGAGGGGAAACTCCGCGGCTTCGGCCGCGAGCAGGTCGACCAGCCGCAGCTCCAGCCCACGCCGTTCGGCGTGCGCGGCGTCGAGGTCCGTCAGCAGCGCGTCGACCGTCGCACGCTCGACCCCCTCGTCGATGCTCGACACCGCGTCCATAATCATCTGTGCGGAGGCGCGGAGCTCGCCGAGGGCCGCGGAGGTGGAGCCGAGCACCGCGATCGACAGGTCACGCAGCTCGGCCGGGATCTTGTCCCGGAGCACGGCAAGGGCCTGCTCGTTGTGTGCCGTGACCAGCACCCGCCTGCCGTGGGCGACGAGATGACTCACGAGGTTCGCGATCGTGTGGCTCTTGCCCGTGCCCGGCGGGCCCTGCACCGTCACCCCACGGGACCGTTCGAGCTGGCTGGCGATGCGCTCCTGCTCGTCGTTGGTGGGCAGCGGCATCAGCAGCCGCCGCCCGAGCGGGCCGGCGGCGACGCCTGCGCCGTCACCGTTGTCGGCTGTCGCGGTCGTGCCCGGGCCGCCGGCCGGGAGCCGGCCGGCGTTCTCGTTGTCCACGACCGCGGCGAGCGCTTCCGGCAGCACGTCACGCTCGGTGAGAACCTGCCGGAGCTCGGCGTAGAACCGCTGGTAGAGCGCTGGACGGGGGCGGACGAACAGCACCCAGGTGTCCACCAGCACGGGCGAGGCCGCCGGCGGCGGGACCTGGTCGGCCAACGGGCCCCGCCGGCCGAGGAGAACCCTGGCGTCGAGGCCCAGCGGGGCGACGATCTGCCGGTACACCTCGGTCAGCCCGTCCTCGCTCCACAGGTCCGGCGGGCTCGCCCGGACGGCGTCGCGCAGTGCGCCCAGCTCCTCGAGCGCGGCGATCCCCAGCCCGTGCAACGGGTCGGTCTCGACAGCGGGATAGCCGTCCGGCAGCACGCTCAGGTCCCCGTTGTCGGGATCCAGCTCGATCGTCAGGGGGGTGACGAGCAGCGGATGATCGATAAAATGCTCACCCGGCGCCCAGGACAGAACGCCGTGCCCCCACACCAGTTCGTGGGTGGCGCTGTCCCGGGCCAGCCGCAGCCGCAGGTCGTACAGCCGCTGGTAGAGCAGCCGGGCGGACCGCGCGGGACGGGCGGTGTTCGCCCATGGCTCCCACTGCTGCGTTATCCAGGTGGAAAGCTCGGCCCGCAGGCGCTGTGGGTCCTCACCGTCACGTGCGCAGGCCTCCTCGAAATCCGCTGGCAGCGCCGGCGGGTCGGGCAGATCGACCGTGACACCCGGCAGGTGGTCCGCCAGCCGGGCCGGTAGCACCGGCGGTGGCGGCTCCACCGCCTTGCCCACCCGCAGCCAGGACGACCGGGTCGCGCTCGGGCCCAGGGCGACCGCCGGGTGCGTCGGGACGTCACGCGGCCGGGTCAGCGGCGAATCGTAATCCGTCAGCCGCCGTTTCGGTTTCGTCGACAGCTCCAGCGCGAGTGCGGCCAGGTAGTCCAAAAGGTGCAGCGACCGCGCCTTCACCTTTTCGTCGTACCCGACCACTGTGTCTCCCCACGCGCAGGCACCCGTCACGGACAGGACGTTTCTATCGGACGGATCCGACATCCCCCGACACGTCTGGCCCGCGAGAGGCGGGCCCGTACCGTACGGATCACCCGAGCGGGCCGCCGCCAACCATACGTGCAGAAGAGACTACGGTTGGTCTCTTCGAGCCGGTCTCTTCGAGAAGGAACCGGATCGGTGCGGCAGGAACACCGTGGGTGTCCGGTCCGCCAGCGCCGGTCGCAGGCCCGCGCGACAGGGCTCTGTCGGTGCGGTCGGGTGTCGAACCGGGAGCCGAGACCACGGCCACGGCCACGGGCCGACGATCACAGGCACACGGTTGCCGCAGCCGGGCGGCCCGGGGAGCAGGCCGGGCGCCGGGACCCGCGGGCGGTCAAGCCGGGCTTCAGGGCGCTGCCGCATGATCGGTCAGGTCACGATCGGTTGTGTACGGCGCGGCGGCCACGCTTCGTCGCCCGGAGAAGAGGGCGGAAAACCCTGCCATGACCAGCCCACGCACGCCGTCCGGCCGCCGGCGGCGGCTGCCCGTCCACCCGTCTGCCGTCTCCCGCCAGGCGGACTCGACGTGGCTGTTCGGGCGCCACCTGCGGTGGCTGCTCACCGGTGCGCGGGCAGCCCTGCGCTGGACCGGCTCGACGCTGGTGCTGGTGGGCGAGACGGCCGTGTTCGTCTGGACGGGATGCCCGGTCCGGCCGCCGGTCGGGCCCGTCGAGAGCCGGCCCCGCCCGTCGACCCCGCCCGGCCATCCCGAGCGGGTACCCGCCGAGCGCGTCCCCAGCCCGGCCGAACGCGGGCTGTGGCGCGAACTCGACGACATTCCCGATCCTTTCCCGGTCCACCCGGAAACATCCGACGGCCCATATCGGTGACCGCCGGTACGAGGTGGCGGGTGACAGTGCCGCGGCCCGCGGAGACGGCTGAATATCGATATCGCTGTCCGTCACATCGTCTCCCGGGCTGTCTTCCGGGCCGGCCCGCGTATCCGGACCGGTGGCATCCCCCGCGGTTTGGGAGTGCTTAAGCAGCTGGGACCACACTGGCTGTGCGGAGCAGAAAGCACCACGAAAGCCGGGCCCGGCGAATCTGACGAAACGGTTCCGGACAGCGTTCAGGACAGAACGGAGCACACAACATGGCGGATCTGCCCACCCGCTATCTCGGCAAGCTCGAGGTAAGCGCACAGGGGCTGGGTGGCCTGGGCATCAGCGAGTTCTACGGGCCGACCGACGACGCCGAGTCGCTGGCGACCATCCGGCGCGCACTCGATCTCGGCGTTACCCTGCTCGACACGGCCGACGTCTACGGCCACGGCCACAGCGAGCGGCTGATCGGCCAGGCCATCGCCGGCCGGCGTGACGAGGTGGCGGTGGCGACGAAGTTCGGGGTCCGCCGAGCGGACAACGGCATCGGCCAGGAGGTGCGGGGTGACCGGGAGTACGTGCGGGAGGCGATCGACGCGTCACTGACCCGGCTCGGCATCGACCACGTCGATCTTTACTACCTGGCCCGGTTGGACCCCAAGGTGCCGATCGAGGACACTGTCGGAGCGCTGGCCGAGCTGGTCGAGGCCGGCAAGGTCCGCTATCTGGGGCTGTCCGAGGTGGGTGCGGGGACGCTGCGGCGGGCGCACGCGGTACATCCGATCACGGCGCTGCAGAGCGAATGGTAGGTGTGGACCCGCGGTATCGAGGAGGAGGTCGCTCCGACCGCCCGCGAGCTGGGCATCGGCATCGTCGCCAACGCCCCGCTGGGCCGGGGTTTCCTCACCGGCCGGTACCGCGGCCGCGACGTGTTCGGGCCGGACGACTTCCGCTTTCTCGCGCAGCCGCGGCTGACCGCCGAGAACCTGCCGCGCAATCTCGCCCTGGTGGACCGGCTGGCCGCGATCGCCACCGAGCGGGGGGTCACCGCCGGTCAGCTCGCGCTGGCCTGGCTCGCCCACCGAGGCCCGGACGTGGTGCCGATCCCGGGTACCCGCCGGCAGGACCATCTGCTGGAAAACCTCGCCGCCGTCAGCATCACCCTGACCGACAAGGAACTGGCCGCGATCGAGGCGGCCATTCCGCCGGAGGAGGTACGGGGCGCGAAGCTCACCGATTTCAGCCTTCAGTTCGTCGACCTGTGACACGGTCGGGGACCATGACCGCTGTTCCCGCCTCGGTCGTCCATCAGGCATCGGTCGTTCACCAGGCATCAGTCGTCCACCAGGATGGCCTGGTGCAGTTCGCGTACGGCGCGGCCCGGCTCAAGGCCGAGTTCGGCGACAATGGTGTGCCGGGCACGCTGGTAGACCTGCAGCGCGGCGGCCCGCCGGCCGCTGCGGTGCAGGGCCAGCATGAGCTGGCGATAGAACACCTCGTGCAGCGGGTATTCGGCGACCAGATTCCGCAGGAGGCCGACCAGGTCCCGGTGCCGGCCGAGCCGGAAGTCGCATTCGACCAGATTCTCGTAGCACTCCAGCCGCAGTTCGTCGAGCCAGGCGACGAAACCGTCGACGATCTCGCCCCCGCGCTGGTCCTCCAGGACCCGGCCGCGCCACAGCTCCAGCCCGCCGGTCAGGGACGTGGAGGCCGACTCGTAGTCACCCACCCGGAAGGCCGCCCGTCCCTCGTCGAGCAGCCGCAGGAACTCCAGCAGATCCAGCTCGTCCGGGCCGACCCGCATGAGATAGCCCGGTGAACAGGTCACCAGGTCGGAGCAGTCCCGGCCGTTGGCGGCGAGGAACTTGCGCAGCTGCGAAACATAGACGTGTAGTCCGGCGACAGCCCGGCGCGGAGGTGAGTAACCCCACAGTTCCGCGACGAGCTGTTCCGTCGAGACCACCTCGTTCGCCTTTATGAGAAAAACCGCAAGAAGCGTCGCCACCTTCCGCGCGTTGATAGACGCCACCCGCTCGTTCTCAATTATCCGCAACGGGCCCAGCAACTGGAACATGGGATCAGACCTCCGCAGACGAGTGGATTTCGTCGACCGCAGTCGACTGGCCCCCGTTCCGCCCAGTCTCACATACTCATCCACTCCCGGCATCGGAGGAACCCCATATCCGTTCACGAATTCTCGGCCTGGAAGTGGTAACGGAGGACACATTGTTTCTTATTCATGTCTGAAGTTCTGCACCGCTGTGACGCCGCCGGCGACATCAGCCGGGCCAGCGCCGCCCGGGAGGGGACCTGCGAGCATGCGGTGGATACGGGCCAGGCGCAGCTGGACGGTCCGCGGGCTGGGGTTCGGCTCGTCGGCGATCTCCTTGTTCTTCCGGCCGGTGCCGGCGACGTACGCGATCTCGCATTCGCGGCCGATGAGCGAGGTACCCGGTAAGCGAGGCGGGCAGTGGGCGTGCCGGCCCGTCCACGGGCCGGTGTGGGGTGGTGGGCCGAGGCCGTTGCCCCCATCGCTGCCGGCAGCCACCCTGCCGACAGCCACTCCGTCGGCAGCCACGCCAGCCCCCGTCCCAGCAGGAGGAACGGCGGCAGCACGGTCTGGCCGGTGGGTACGGCCAGCGCGGCGCCCCGGTCGCGGTGATGCTCGGCGTCACCGCGATGTCCCAGGCACGCTCTGTACACCCGAGCGCGCCCGCGGGCCCGAACACGCCTGTGTCCGGGCACACCTGTACCCGGGCGCACCTGGCGGCGTCCGGGATGCGCCGCGCACCTGGACCGGCGGGGCAACGGCCCCCAGACAGACCGGAACACCTCGGCGGGCAGGAAGAGATGATCACCGGGCATCGTGGTGAAAATTCCCCTGTTGTTCCGCAGAACGACACAAAAAAGCAACGGATCTGGAATCAGACGCCAACAGTCCACACCCGTTCGGCACACGGGGAACGGACCCACGGCATGGGTCCGCCGCTGAAGGGGCTGGATTACCGGTGGGCGCCGAAGGAGCGGCTCGGCGACAGGGGGAGGCGTGCCGCCGGACAGGAGGCACTCACCACTGTGCCGAAGTCGACGTGGCGACGCCGGAACAGATTTGCGGCCTGCGACCGCGGGACGGCGTACGAATGGCCGGCATTACACCGGCGGAAACGGGCTGTGACGCCGCACCTCATCCGCCGCGTCCTCCCAGCCCAGCCCGGTGTGTCGACGTCCGCACCGTACCGGTGTGATGCTCCAGTTTGCAAGAGTCGAGTGAGTCAGAAAGCCGTAACACCGGGTAACCGGAGACCGGTGGCAATAATCGACATCAGCGCCTCCAGTTGGCCGGCGCGCTCCGGTGCCTGCTCCCGGACCCAGGCAATGGCGCTGACCAGGGCGATCACTTCGTCGACCCCGATGTCCGCGCGGACCTCCCCGGCGCGCTGGGCCCGGGTGAGCAGCGCCGCGGCGGCGTTGTCCACGTTCTTGCAGGAGCGGTGCAGCGCGGACCGCGCGTCGCGGGACCCGTTGAGCAGGGCGGCGGCGACACCACGATAGGTAGCCACGTACGCCACCAGATCGGACAGCCAGGTGATCAGGGCGGTACCCGGGGCCTCGGACTCCAGCAGCCGGTCCGCCTCTGCGCAGATGGCGGTGGTGCGGTCGTGCACCAGCGCCTCCAGCAGCGCCTCCCTACTGGCGAAGTGCCGGAACAGCGTGCCGATGCCGACACCCGCGCGCCGGGCCACCTCGTTGAGGGATATCTCGTCGTCCTGGCTGGTCATGGCCTCCCTGGCCACGGCGAGGATCCGCTCCCGATTGCGCCGTGCGTGGGAGCGCATCGGCCGCCCGGTGGCCTCCGCCAGGTCACTCATGCGCGCCGCCACCCATGCGAAACCTCCCTGCTTCGACCAGGCTCCTTGACTGAGCCTATGAACTGCGACCCGCACAGGCGGCGTCTTCGCCCCTGTCGGCCCCTCCGGAGCCGCCGCCACCCTGGCGTCCGAACCTGCCAGCAGTTACTGTCTGCATTCACTTGACGCAACCATAACGGCTGGTAGGCTCGACATTGGCTGTTTGTAGGCAACTAATTGTTTTACTCGACGCATCCAGGCAGACCGGATGGCAGTCGACCGGAATTCTGGGCGCCATAACTCTGTGTCAGTGGTGACACGATGGTGTGGCGGTCCGCCGTGACGCCGATCCAGGTGCCCGATACCGGGCCGGGGAAACCGGTTCTCAGCATCGGATCGCGTACGAACATCGTCGGTCGTTATTCTCCGTTACCCGAAGGGACGGAGCAAGGCGCACGAAGTGTCGGCCCCGGTCCGGGATCGGGCCCGACCGCCCAGGCAGAACCGGGGTCGTTTCACCGAAATCAGCGCTCCGGTCCGGTCACTGACCCACGGCTCCGCACGGGGTTCGGGTGGAAGTCCGAACGCGGTGGGATACATCCGGCCGCGGCAACATGGACGGAAGCAGGTCACAATGATCAGCGGAGTGATGGCCGGCACGCCGACCGGTGGGGCTGACTGGTCGTCACGGCAGCGACAGGAACGTTTCCGGGAAAATCAATCCGCCGCCCTGCGGGAATGTCTGCTGGGACGACGGGCGGCGGGCTGCGACCTGCTCGCGCGGGCGCTGACGGCTTCCCTGACCGCGCCAACGGTGGACAAGGTCTCGTTGCTCGCGACGTTGGGGCTGCTGGCGATGGTCGGTGAGAAGCCGCCCTCGGCGGACCAGGTCGATCTCGTCGCCCGAGCGATCACCGATGGTGACACCTTGGCGGTGGCCGGATTACACGCGGTACACGCGCAGCGGGCTGTTTTCGCCGCCGAGACCACCACCGCCCGGACCTGGGCCTGCGCGTCCGCCACCGCGGTGGACAGGCTGAGCGACGCTGAACTCGCCACCTGCCTGGAGATCGTCGCGCTGCTGGCCTGGGTGGAGGCATGCCTGGGGCGTCGCTATGACGCCGAGCGTCACTGCGACCGGGGCGCCGCGCTGGCCGTACACACCGGCCAGACCGTGCTGCTGCCGTTCCTCCTGCTGGGACGGGGGCTGGCGTGGCTGCCGACGGCGATGGGGCAACGGCCTCGGCCCACCACCCCACACCAGCCCGCGGACGGGCCGGCCCACCCGCTGCTTGCCTCGCTCACCGACCGCGAACGCGAGATCGCGTACGTCGCCGGCACCGGCCGGAAGAACAAGGAGATCGCCGACGAGCTGAACCTCAGCCCGCGGACCGTCGAACTGCACCTGACCCGTATCTACCGCAAGCTCGGGATCCCCTCCCGGGCGGCCCTGGCCCGGCTGATGTCACAGCTCGGTGATGTCACGGCGGAGCGGGACGCCGACGGCGCATGAGAAACAGCGGCTGACAACACGCGATCCGCATACGACACCCTGTGCGGGGAGCGCAAAGCCGCGGAGCGCCCGCGGAGTGCCCGCGGCGCCGGCATCGCTACCAGCACCGACAGGCACCCCGCGGGCTGGGGCAGGTTTCTCCCTCCGAAGGAAACGGGTCCTGCCCCAGGGGCCGCCGGCTCGCCCCGGGCGGACGACGGCAGGCTGTTCCGGTCGCCCATTCCATTACAGCCTGTGTCAGGTCCGTCCAGGGCGGGCGGCGGCCGGCCTGGCCGGCCCGGCCGTGGTTGCGCTCAGGCCGGTTCGACAGAGATCACACCCGTCGGGCACAGCCTGCTGGCCAGCTCGACGTTGTCCCGGTGGTGCGCCGCGGGCGTCGCCTCCAGGATGATCACGAGACCTTCGTCGTCGTCGTGCTCGAACACCTCCGGGGCGGTCAGCACGCACAGCCCGGCGCCGATGCAGCGCTCCCGGTCGGCGCGCACCCGTATCCGCCCGTTGTCGGGCGACGGGACCGGGGCGGGGCCGTCGGCCGGCCTGGTCACCACGTGACCGGCAGCGACTCGAGTCCCTGCATGGTGCCGGAGGAGCGCATCCGCAGGTCTTCGAACGGCACGGCCAGCCGCAGCCCCGGAATACGGGCGAACAGCGTGCGATAGGCGGTCTCCAGCTGCAGCCGGGCCAGGTTCTGGCCCAGGCACTGGTGAATGCCGTAGCCGAAGGTGAGGTGCTGACGGTTGCCCCGGGAGATGTCGAAGACGTGCGGGTCGGCGTGCACCGACTCGTCCCGGTTCACCATTGTCGAGGACACCACGATGCCGTCACCGGCCCGGATCACGACGTCGTCGATCTCGATGTCGTCGGTGACCCAGCGGACCGCGGCAAAGTCGGTGACGGCCAGGTAGCGCAGCAGTTCCTCCACCCCTGTCTGTACCGGCACCTCGCCGGAGATGAAAGCGGCCAGCTGCTCGGGATGGGCGAACAGGGTGACCACCCCGAGCGGAATCATCGACGATGTCGTC
>NZ_CAAAFS010000160.1:0-10294 GCF_900634755.1 Protofrankia symbiont of Coriaria myrtifolia | reverse complement strand
GTTACGTCGTCTCCAGCCCGGCGATCATCAGCACCATGGAAAGCTGGGTCAGTTCCGCGGCGGTAATGGTGCCGGCCTGCACATAGTGGACCAGCCGGCCGATCACCCCGTCACCGGGCTCGGTGAGGTTGCGCTCGACCAGCGTGCCCAGGTACTGCGCGAGCTGGGCACCGGCCGCCTCGGTCTCGGCCGGTTCCCGGGCCTGCATCACCCCGGCGGTGGCGGCCTGGAAGAACTTGTGGTCCTCGTAGGGCACCCCGACCAGTTCGGACATCACCAGCGACGGGATCGGCAGCGCGTAACTCTGGACCAGGTCGGCCGTCGGGCCGGCGGCGAGCATGTCGTCGATGAGCCCGTCCACCAGCTCCTGGATGCGCGGTGCCAGCGCCCGCGCCTTCTTGAGGCTGAACTCGGGGTTGAGCAGGCGGCGGTGGATGTCGTGGATCGGCGGGTCCTCCCCCACCAGCACCAGCTTGCGGGCGGCCTGGGCCCCCAGGTGCGGCGCCATCGTGGGGTACTCCTGGCGGGTGCGGTCCGCGGACAGCTTCGGGTCGCTGAGCAGTCGACGGCCCTGCGCGTACCCGGTCACCAGCCACACCCTGCGCTTGTCCCACAACGTGACCTTGTTCAACGGGCCGCGGCTGCTGATCTGACGGTAGGACTCCGGCGGCTGGTAGGGGACGGTCCGAGGCACCGGAAAAGACGGGGCATCTTCAAGATCAACAGACAAGACGGCCTCCAACACGGCGGTCGACTGTGGTCGAACGGTCCGGGACAGTAGAACGGAAGCAACGGTAATGTTTCCCCGAACTGTCCACAAGAACACTTAAGAACGACCTTCGCCAGCTTTTGCCGGCGCTTCAGAATCGCGTTTCTGTGCCTCCCCCAGCACAATCACGGAGGCAGTCCACTCACTTTAGAGGCCGGCAAGGAAGCCACTAGGAAACGCCATGATGATAGGTCTCACGGCCGACCCCTCCCCCTGCCGAAACGGAGCCGGAAGTGCGCGTTGGCATCAACTACCTCAGCCCCTCGACCGCCATTGACCAGGAGTCGACCCGGGAGAAGTACCGGGACTTCTTCGACCAGGTCGAATGGGCCAACGACAAAGGCTTCACCGGTATCTGGATCACGGAGCACCACTTCTCCAGCTACAGCCTGAGCGCCTCGCCGTTGCTGCTGCTCACCAAGGCGGCGGCGATCGCCCCCGACCTGCGGCTGGGCACCGGTATCCTCGTGCTGCCGCTGTGGGATCCGGTGCGTCTCGTCGCCGACGTGTCCACACTGGACGCCATCAGCGACGGCCGGGTCGACCTCGGCATCGGGCGCGGCTACCAGCCGCACGAGTTCCACGGCTTCGGCCGGGACCTCGCCAACAGCCGTGAGGTCTTCGAGGAGTCGGTTGAGCTCATCCTGCAGTTTCTGACCCGCTCGGAGACGAGCTTCACCGGCCGGTACCACCACATCGACACCACCGTCACGGTGCTGCCGCGGCCGGTGCAGACCCCCCATCCGCCGGTGTGGCTGGCCGCGGCCACCGAGGAGTCGACCGCCTTCGCGGTCCGGCACGGCTTCCACCACCTCGGGCTGGCGCTGTCGTCGCCGGCCGACCTCGCCGAGCGGCGGCGGTTCATCGACAGCCTGGCGGAGCAGGCACCGCCGGGCGCCACCGACACGGAGTTCTCCGCGAACCGGTTCGTGTTCGTCGGCACGGACCCGGACGCCCGCGAGGCGGCCGTCCGCGAGGTGGCCCGCCAGCTCGGCGCCTCCCGCGCGCTGGCGCAGGGCGGGGTGCCCGTCGACGGGGTCGTCCCCGGGCTGCTGGGCACGGTCGACCCGGCGGACGAGGCGCTGGCCCGCGACCGTCTCGTCGGCGGCAGCCCACAGGAAGTGCTGGCCCAGTTCGTCGAGCTCGCCGAAGCCGGGGTCGGCTACGTCAACGCCGCCTTCCAGTTCGGCGCGCTGCCATCCGATGCCGCGTTCGCCTCGGCGAAGCTGTTCGCCGCGGAGGTGCTCCCAGTGCTCGCGGAAGTGGCACCCACCCGGCCGGCGCCGCTGGCCCAACCCGTCTGAAGACGATGGTGACCGCGACCGCATCCTTCCCACCCGCCCCCGCGGGGGACGGGGTGGAGCGTACCGACGTCGTCATCGTCGGTGCCGGCCCCACCGGCCTCATGCTCGCCGGCGAGCTGCGCCTCGCCGGCGTCGAGGTCGTCGTCCTCGAGGCGCTCGAGCGGCCGGCCGGGCAGTCCCGGGCACCCGGTGTGTACGCCGCCACCCTGGCGGCATGGCACCAGCGGGGCCTGCTGGAGCTGTTCGGGGACCGGCTGCGACCGGCCGCCGCCGGGCACTTCGCCCTGCTGGCCGGTGGGCTGGACCTGCGCCCGCTCGACACCGACCGGCCGGCCGCCCTGATCGGGCAGGCCGAGGTCGAGCAGGTGCTGGCCGAGTGGGCGACCGGGCTCGGCGCGTGGATCCGGCGCGGGCACCGCGTCGTCGGGCTCACCCGGGCCCCGGGCGGCGTGCGGGCACTCGTCACCGGGCCGGCGGGCACCTACCATCTCGACGCCGACTACCTGGTCGGCTGTGACGGCGGCCGCAGCACGGTCCGCCGGGCTGCCGGCTTCACCTTCGCTGGCACGTCGGCGACCGCCGAGGTGCTGCTCGCCGACGTCCGCGGGGTGCCCGCCAGCCAACTGCGGACCCTGCCCCGCGCCCCGTTCCCGTTCCTGCGCAACGAGCGCGGCTGGGTCGGGCTCACGCTGCTGGACGCGGACACCACCCGGGTGTTCGTCCGCGGCCCCGCCCGGGCCCCCGCCCCGGGCGGGGCCGCGCCGACCTTCGAGGAGATCCGTGACAGCGCGGCCCGCATCGCCGGGCTCGACCTGTCCGGTGGCGTCCCGATATGGGTCAGCCGGTTCGGCAATGCCACCCGGAAGGTTACCGAAAGTGTCCGCGGCCGGGTCGTGCTCGCCGGGGACGCGGCCCACGTGCACCCGCCGTTCGGCGGGCAGGGACTCGGGCTGGGCATCGCCGACGCGGTGAACCTGGGCTGGAAGCTGGCCGCGACAGTGCGTGGCCGGGCACCGGCCGGCCTGCTGGACACCTACCATGCCGAGCGGTACCCGGCCGTGGCCGCGGTCCTGCGTCTCACCCAGGCACAGGACGTGCTGATGGGCGGCGGGCCCGCGGTCGACGCCCTGCGGGAGGTGCTCACGCGGGTCTTCGCCGAGCCCGACGCGAACCGGCTGATGGCCGCGGAAGTGACCGGCCTGGGGCTGCGCCACGACCTCGGCGACGATCATCCGCTGGTGGGCCGGCGGCTGCCCGACCGGGCGCTGCGCACCGCGGACGGGACCCCGACCAGTACGTCACGCCTGCTGCACCCGGCCCGCGGGGTGCTCCTCGATCTCAGCGCGAACCCCGGTGCGGGCTTCGGTGCGGACCTCGACACGGGCTTCGGCGCGGGCCTCGGCGCAAGCTTCGCGCCGAGCCGGCTCGGCGCCGGCTGGGCCGACCGGGTCGACACCGTCGCCGCCCGGCTCGAGGAGGCCACCGACACGGCAGCCGCCGACGGGCGCCCCGGCGACGAGCTCGCGCGGCTGGCGGCCGTCCTCGTCCGGCCGGACGGGCAGGTGGCGTGGGTGGCACAGCACGGCGACCCGCCCGACGAGGCGGGCCTGCGCACGGCGCTCACCCGCTGGTTCGGCGCCGCGGACGCCGACGCCGTCGCGGGCGGCCCTCGTCCCGGAACCGGAAGGAGCCAGCACCGCACCCACCGTCCTTGACCCGGCTGTGCCGTAGCACGACCGGCTGTGCCGTAGACCCGGAGGAACCCGATGACCCCGCCCGATGTCCACCTCGCCGCCGTCGGCACGGCGCTGCCCGGCCCTCCCGTCGACAACGCCGCCCTGGCCCGTCGCTTCGGGATGGACCCGATCTGGGAGGAGTGGGTCGACACCTTCATCGGCACCCGCACCCGCCATCTCGCGGTCGACCTGGACACCGGCGAGGTTCGCTACTCGCTGGCCGACCTGGGCGAGGCCGCCGGCCGGCAGGCGCTGGAGACCTCCGGCTTCACCGCCGAGGACATCGACCTCGTGGTGATGGGCACGGCGACCCCGGACCACCTGATGCCCGCCACCGTGAACGTGGTCGCCGACCGGCTCGGCATCGACGGTATCTCCACCTACCAGCTCCAGTCCGGGTGCGCCGGCGCCTTCCAGGCGCTCGACGTCGCCCGCCAGATGCTGCTCACCGGCCGGCACCGCACCGCCCTCGTCCTCGGTGGTGACGTGATCGCCAAACACTACGACCTGGAACTCGACCTGCGCCGCCTGCCACCGGCCGAGATGGTCAACGTCGCGCTCTTCGGTGACGGCGCCGGCGCCGTCGTGCTGACCACCGAGCCGCGTGGCGACTCCACCGCGCTGCGCACCGTGTTCACCCGGCTGGCCGGGCTGCGCCGCGCGCCCGGCCAGATCCTGGAGTGGTACGGCCCGGCACAGCGCCATCTGGACGGCACCGGCGCCCGGGAGGACTACAAGGCCATCGAGGCGTCGGTGCCGGTGATGGCCGAGGAGATCCTGGCCGAGCTGCTCAAGCAGCTCGGGTGGTCCTCCGACGAGGTCGACTACGTGCTGCCGCCGCAGCTGTCCGGCACCATGACCGCCCGGATCATGGCCCGGCTCGACGTGCCCGGGATGCACGAGGTCACCTGCGTCAACGAGACCGGCAACAACGCCAACGCCCTGCCCTTCCAGCAGCTCGAACGGGTGCTGCCCCAGCTCGCCGACGGCGACCGGGTACTCGGCATCGCCGTCGAGTCCAGCAAGTGGATCCAGGCCGGATTCGCCCTGGAGAAGGTGTGAGACGCCGATGACCATCACCGAGCTGGCCCGGCAGCGCCGGCACACCCTGTTCTTCCTGCGGGAGACCCGCGGGTTCGCGCCGGTCTTCCTCGACACCGAGGTGGACATGAGCCGCCTGCGGGCGCTGCGCTCACAGGGCTCACAGGGCTCACAGGCCCGCCACTCGACGGTAACCTACGTGCTCTACGTCGCCGGACGGGTCCTGGCGAACCATCCGGAGGCCAACGCGGCGATCCTCGACGGACGCCGGCCCCGCACGGCGCGCTACCCGGCCGTGCACGGCAAGGTCACCCTGGACAAGACCATCGACGGGCACCGGGTGGTGCTGGCCACCGTCGTGCCGGACCTGGAGCGCCGCAGCCTGGCGGAGATCCAGCGGCACATCGAACGGTTCCGGGACGGCGACCCGGCGACGATGCCCGAGTTCGGTGGGGTGCGGCGGCTGCACGCCGCGCGGAGCTGGACAAAGGCGGCCCGGGCGTTCCGCAGGGTGGTCCGGCCGCTGGAAACCCGGCCGACGGTGTGGGGCACCGTCGCCGTCACCTCCCTCGGCCACCGTCCGGTGGACGGCTTCCACTCGGTCGGCGGCACCACCATCACCCTCGGGCTGGGCCGGACCGTCGATCGCCCGGTCGCGCGCGACGGCCGGGTCGTGGTGGCCCCGGTGCTGCGGCTCAGCCTGGCCTTCGACCATCGGGTGATCGACGGCGCCGAGGCCGCGGACGTGCTCGCCGAGATCAAGGAGGGGCTGGAGACCTTCCCGTGGGCCGTGGCCCCGGCCGCCTCGCGGCCCGCGGCCACTCAGCCCACGAACACCGCGGAGCCCACGAACACCGAGCCAGCCGGCGGACGCACGCCCGTCGGTGTGGCCACGCAGCAGGCACACACGCAGCAGGCACACACGCGGCAGACACAGCAGCCAGGCGGAGGGGATGCATAGATGAGCGACGTCGACGAGCTCAAAAGGCATGTCGCCGCACACGCGGCGACCCTGGGCATCGGCCCGCAGGAGTACCAGGCGCTGACCGCCGGCATCTCCCACGACAGGGTCGGCCCGGGGTCCTGGGTCTACGAATGGTCGCGGGCCGCCGAGGAGCGGGAGGCGGAAGGTGAGCTGCTGACCGCCGCCGCCTTCTACAACTTCGCCCGGTTCCCCTTCGTGGACGGCAACGCACGCCTGGACGCCCTGGAGAACTGCGTGCGCACCATCGAGGAGTGGCGTTACGAGGTGCCCGCCGTGGAACGCCTCGACCTGAAGATCGGCAACGGCACCGTCGGTGCCTGGACCACCGGCCTGGTCGGCCCCGACAGCCCGGCCGGCGGCCAGCGACGACCGCTACTGATCATTACCGGCGGTATCGTCAGCATCAAGGAACAGTGGGTGCCCGTCCTGCTCACCGCGGCCGAGCTGGGCCTGGCCGCGGTCGTCACCGAGCTGCCCGGCGTGGGCGAGAACACCCTGCGGTACACGCCGGAGAGCTGGCGGATATTCCCGGCGATCCTTGACGCGCTGGCCGACTCCGCCGACGTGTCCCGGACGTTCGTGCTGGCCCTGAGCTTCAGCGGGCATCTCGCGCTGCGCTGGGCCGTCGAGGATCCCCGCCTGCGCGGGATCGTCACCGCCGGCGCCCCGGTACGGCACCTGTTCACCGACCGGGCCTGGCAGGACGCCCTGCCCCCCGTGACCCGCGACACCCTCGCCCATCTGGCCGGCGTCGACGTCGGGCTGCTGCCCGACCTGCTGCCCGGGTTCGCGCTGTCCGACCAGGAGCTCACCGCCGTCACCATCCCCGTACGCTACGTGGCCAGCGCCCGTGACGAGATCATCCCGGCACACGACGTGCAGCTCCTGCGGACGCACCTCGCCGACCTGGTGGTCCTCGAACACGACGACGTCCACGGCGCCCCCGGGCACGCCGCCGAGACCCGTGCCTGGACGGTGCAGGCACTGCGGGACCTCCTCGACTCCACTCCGTAACACACGATCCCGCCCCGTGGTCCACCACGTAGCTCCGCCCTGTAGCACACGCCGCGCAGCGCCGCCCCGAGCCGGGCGGCGCCGACGTGTCCGGCCTCGCCGTCCCACCCTCCAAGAGGCGATCCCACCGATGAGTACCGAGCACCGCCAGCAGATCCGCCCCGTTCCCACGGGTGCCCCCAACGGCGCCGCCGACAGCGCCGGCCTCGACACCGGCGTCCCCCACGCCGTCCCCGCCGAGGCCGGCTCCGCCAGCCGGAACGCCCCCGCGGATGACTTTGGAGGTGCCCCGGTGGACGGCATCGTGAACGGCTCCCCGGACGACATCGCCGTCGTCGGCCTGGCCTGCCGGCTGCCGCAGGCGCCCGACCCCGCGGCGCTGTGGCGGCTGCTGCGCGAGGGCCGGGACGCGATCACCGACGTCCCGGAGGGCCGGTGGACCATCCCGGCCGACCCCGCCTTCGACGGGATGCCCCGCCGCGGTGGCTTCCTCGACCGAGTGGACGCCTTCGACGCGCCCTTCTTCGGGCTCTCCCCGGCCCAGGCCGCCGCGATGGACCCGCAGCAGCGGCTGACGCTGGAACTCGGCTGGGAGGCGCTGGAGGACGCCGGGATCGTGCCGGGCCGGCTCGCCGGCAGCCGCGCCGGGGTGTTCATCGGCGCCACCTGGAACGACTACGCGGCGCTGGTGGACCGCGGCGGGCCGGGTGCTCTCAACCGGCACAGCATCACCGGGATCAACCGGGGTGTCATCGCCAACCACCTGTCCTACCTGCTGGGCCTGCACGGGCCGAGCCTGGTGGTCGACTCGGCGCAGTCGTCCGCGCTGGTCGCCGTGCACCTGGCCGTGGAGAGCCTGCGCCGCGGCGAGAGCGACCTCGCCCTGGCCGGCGGGGTGAACCTCGCCCTGACCGCGGAGGGCACCCTGGCCGCCTGGCGCTTCGGCGCGCTGTCACCGGACGGCCGGTCCTACACCTTCGACGAGCGGGCCAACGGCTACGTCCGCGGCGAGGGCGGCGGGGTGGTCGTGCTGCGCCCGCTGTGCAGCGCGCTCGCGGCCGGCAACCCGATCTACTGCGTCATCCGCGGCGGCGCCGTCGTCAACGACGGGGCCACCGAGGGTCTGACGGTCCCCGGGCTGAAGGGGCAGACGGAGACGCTGCGCGAGGCGTACCGGCAGGCCGGCGTCGACCCCCGCACGGTCGACTACGTGGAGCTGCACGGCACCGGCACGGCGGCGGGTGACCCGATCGAGGCGGCGGCCCTCGCCGCTGTGCTCGGCCGCGGCCGGCCCGCCGGCTCGCCGCTGCTGGTCGGCTCGGCCAAGACGAACGTCGGCCACCTCGAGGGTGCCGCCGGCATCGTCGGGCTGCTCAAGGTGGCGCTGAGCCTGCACCACGGCGAGATCCCACCGAACCTGAACTTCGTCCGGCCGAATCCGCGCATCCCACTCGACGAGCTGAACCTGCGAGTGCAGACCGCCCTGACCGAGTGGCCGCGGGCCGCCGGGGACAGGCCGGCGCTCGCCGGTGTCAGCTCCTTCGGCATGGGCGGGACGAACTGCCACGTCGTGGTGTCCGCGCCGCCGGCGGTGACGGGCCACCCCGCCGAGACGGCGCCCGGGCGGCGTCCGACTGCCCGTCCGGCCGGCTCTGGCAGCTCGCCCTCTGTCAGCTCACCCTCGGTCAGCTCACCACCGACCGTCATCTCACAACCGGCTACCTCCTCGCAGCCGGCCGCCGCTGCGGAAACGGACACCGCCTCAGAACCGGCCGTGGTGTCGCGGCCGGTTCCCGCCGTGGTGCCCTGGGTGGTCTCCGCCCGGGGCACGGACGCCCTGCGCACCGCCGCCGGGCGCCTCGCGGACCAGCTTGCCGACCAGCTTGCCGAGGACCAGCCCGTCGACGACCAGCGCGGTGACGACGCCGGCCCCGACAGCGCGCGCCCGGAGCAGCCTGGCCCGGCGGAGTCAGCGGACGCCCCGCCGGAGCCGGCGGGCACGGATCTGGCGGGCCATCCGGTGAGCCATCCAGCGGGCACGGTGGATCCGGTGGACGTGGCCGTGGCGCTGGCGACCACCAGGACGGCGTTCGAGGAACGCGCGGTCGTCATCGGGCGCACCGGCGGCGCATTGCGGGCCGGCCTGCGCGCGCTCGCGGACGACCAGCCGGCCGCGGGCGTGATCCGTGGCCGGAGCCGGCGTACCGCCGACGGCGGGCCGGCAAAGCTGGCCGTGCTGTTCTCCGGGCAGGGCAGCCAGTACCCGGGCATGGGCCGAGGGCTGCACGCCGCCTTCCCCGCCTTCGCCGCCGCCTTCGACGAGGTGGTCGCGCACCTGGACCGGCACCTGGACCGTCCCCTGCGTGACCTGGTGTTCGACGGCCCGGCGGAGACGCTCGCCGTCACCGCGTACACCCAGCCGGCGCTGTTCGCGATCGAGGTCGCGCTGTACCGGCTGGTCGAGAGCTGGGGGATCCGCCCGGACCTGCTGGCCGGGCACTCGGTGGGCGAGCTCGCCGCGGCACACGTCGCCGGAGTGCTGTCGCTGCCCGACGCGGCCGCCCTGGTGGTGGCGCGCGGCACGCTGATGCGGGATCTGCCGCCCGGCGGCGCCATGGTCGCGGTGGAGGCCTCCGAGGAGGAGGTCGCGCCGCTGCTGTCCGGGACGGTCGGCTTCGGCGCCCTCAACGGCCCCCGCGCGGTGGTCGTCTCCGGCGAGCAGGACGCCGTCACCGCGATCGCGGAGCACTTCCGGGCCCAGGGCCGGCGTACCAGCAGGCTCACCGTCAGCCACGCGTTCCACTCGCCGCTGATGGAACCGATGCTGCCGGCGTTCCGGCAGGTCGCCTCGGAGCTGACGTTCGCGGCACCCACCCTGCCGGTGATCTCCAACGTTGCCGGCGCGCCGGCCGGCCCCGGTGACCTGACCACGGCCGACTACTGGGTCGACCACGTCCGGCGGCCGGTCCGGTTCGGCGACGGCATCCGCGCCCTCGCCGCCGAGGGCGTGACCACATTCCTGGAGCTGGGCCCCGGCACCGCGCTCACCGCGCTCACCCGCGAGGTGCTGCGGGACATCACGGACAGACCGGTGGACGGGCCGGCGGACGAGCCGGTACTGGCCGCTGCCCTGCGCCGGGGCCGCGGTGAGCCGGAGTCGCTGGTGACCGCGGTGGCGACCGTCTTCACCGCCGGCACCGCGGTGGACTGGCCGGCGGTGGCCGGCCGGCGCGGCCACCCGACCAGGCGGGTGGAGTTGCCGACCTACCCCTTCCAGCGGCGCCGGCACTGGATCAGCACGCCCACCGCCGGGCCCACCACTGTGTCCACTGCCGGGCCCACCACCGGGCCCGCCACCGGGCCGACCGTCGAGGCACCCGTGGCCGGCATCGCCGCCGCGGCGGCCGCGCACGGCGCGGACGCCGGGAGCGCCGCGGACGTCACC
>NZ_CAAAFS010000159.1:0-4527 GCF_900634755.1 Protofrankia symbiont of Coriaria myrtifolia | reverse complement strand
CGTCACCACCGGCGTCGGCGGGACCACGGCGACGCCGGCCGCCGACCGGGCCGCCCGGCTGGCCGGGCTCGCCGGCGCCGAGCGGGAACGGCGCCTGCTCGACCTGGTCCGTACCACCGTCGCCCTGGTGCTCGGCCACGTCGGGACGGACGAGATCGACGCGCGCCACACCTTCCGGGAGCTCGGCTTCGACTCGCTCGGCGCCGTCGAACTGCGCGACCGGCTGGCCGCGGCGACCGGGCTGCGGCTGGACAGCGCCGTCACCTTCAACCACGCGACCCCGGCGGCGCTGGCCCGCCATCTCTCCGACGCGCTCGCCGGCGACAGCGCCACCGGTGCCGCCGGCACGGCGGCGCCGCCCACCGACGGGCCGGGCGAACCCGGGCCCGCGGACGAACCGATCGCGATCGTGGGCATCGGCTGCCGCTATCCGGGCGCGGTCGCCACGCCGGAGGACCTCTGGGATCTCGTGGCGGCCGGCACCGACGCCATCTCCGGCTTCCCGACCGACCGGGGCTGGGACCTCGCCGCCCTGTTCGGCGCCGACCCCGACCAGCCGGGCAGCTCCTACGTGCGCGCCGGTGGCTTCCTGGCCGACGCCGACCGGTTCGACGCCGCCTTCTTTGGCGTCGGGCCACGCGAGGCCGCCGCCATGGACCCGCAGCAGCGGCTGGTGCTGGAAACGTCCTGGGAGGCGGTGGAACGCGCCGGCATCGATCCGGTCTCGCTGCGCGGCAGCCGCACCGGCGTGTTCGTCGGTGCTTCCCCCGTGGACTACGGGCCGCGCCTGCACCAGCCGGCGGACGGCTCCGCCGGCTACCTGCTCACCGGCGGGGCCACCAGCGTGATCTCCGGCCGGGTCGCCTACACCCTGGGCCTGGAAGGCCCCGCGGTGACCGTCGACACCGCCTGCTCGTCGTCGCTTGTCGCGCTGCACCTGGCCGCGGGAGCGCTGCGGCTGGGCGAGTGCTCGCTGGCGCTGGCCGGCGGGGTGGCGGTGATGTCCACCCCGGGGATGTTCGTCGAGTTCAGCCGCCAGCGGGGGCTGGCCGCCGACGGGCGCTGCAAGGCGTTCGCCGCCGCGGCCGACGGCACCGGCTGGTCCGAGGGCGTCGGCATCGTGGTGCTCGAACGCCTCTCCGACGCGACCCGGCTCGGCCACCCGGTGCTCGCCGTCCTGCGGGGGTCGGCGGTGAACTCGGATGGGGCGAGCAACGGGCTGACCGCCCCCAGCGGGCCGGCGCAGGAGCGGGTGATCCGGGCCGCGCTCGCCGGCGCGGGCCTCACCCCGGCCCAGGTCGACGTGGTCGAGGCGCACGGCACCGGGACGACCCTCGGCGACCCGATCGAGGCCGGGGCGATCCTCGCGACCTACGGCCAGGGCCGGGGGGAGCGTGGGCCGCTGCTGCTGGGCTCGCTGAAGTCGAACATCGGGCACACCCAGGCGGCGGCCGGCATCGGCGGCGTGATCAAGGTGATCGGCGCGCTCCGGCGCGGCGAGCTGCCGCGCACCCTGCACGTGGACGCCCCGTCCCCGCACGTGGACTGGTCATCGGGTGACATACGGCTGCTGACGGAGCCGGTTGCCTGGCCGGCCGGCGCCGAGCCGCGGCGGGCGGCGGTGTCATCCTTCGGGATCAGCGGCACCAACGCGCACGTCATCATCGAGGAGGCGCCGGGTGCCCCCGAACCGGTGCCCGCGCCGGTGCTCGACCAGGCCCCGGCCGCCGCTGCCGAGCCAGGCCAACCGGCCCCGGACGTGGCTCCGGACGGGATCTCGGACGGGGTCACAGACAGGGCCATGGACACCCGCGGCCCAGCCGTCCCGTCCCTGTCGCTGTGGCCGCTGTCGGCCCGTGACGAGGCCGGGCTGCGGGCGCAGGCCCGTAGCCTGCATGCCTTCGCCACCGCGAACCCGACGACACCGGTCGACGACATCGCCTTCTCGCTGGCCACCTCCCGGGCCGGCCTGCCGGTGCGCGCCGCGGTGCCGGGCGCCGACCGCGTAACGCTGCTCGCCGGCCTCGACGCGCTTGCCCGCGACAGCGCCGACGCGGGGGTGATCCGTGGCCGGGTCCCCGACGCCACCGGCCCGACCGCGTTCCTCTTCGCCGGCCAGGGCTCCCAGCGTCCCGGCATGGGCCGGGAGCTGTGGGAGCGCTCACCGGTCTTCGCCGACGCGCTGGCGGAGGTCCTCGCCGCGCTCGACCGGTATCTCGACCGTCCGCTGGCGGAGCTGATCTTCGCGGCCCCCGACGCCCCGGAAGCGGCCCTGCTGAACCGGACCGCCTACACCCAGCCGGCGCTGTTCGCGCTGGAGGTGGCGCTGTTCCGGCTCGCCGAGGGGCTGGGGGTCCGGCCCGACCTGCTCGTCGGGCACTCCATCGGGGAGCTGGCCGCCGCCCACGTCGCCGGTGTGCTGTCGCTGCCCGACGCCGCGACGCTGGTCGTCGCCCGTGGCCGGCTGATGCAGTCCGGCCAGCCGGGCGGCGCGATGATCGCCATCGCCGCGACCGAGCGGGAGGTGCGCGACAGCATCGCCGCCCTGCGCGCCGAACTGGACGCCGAACATGCCACCAGGTCGGACGCCGACGGTGCCACCAGGTCGGACACCAACGGTGCCGCCGACTCGGACGCCGGCTCGGACACTGGCCGTGACGCCGGGAGCGGCGCCGGGGCGGTCGTCGACCTGGCCGCCGTGAACGGGCCGAACGCCGTCGTCGTCTCCGGGGACGCCGACGCGGTCGAACGGGTCGCCGCGCACTGGCGGGAACAGGGCCGGCGGACCGGCCGGCTACGGGTCAGCCACGCCTTCCACTCGGGGCACATGGACCCGGTCCTGGCCGAGTTCCGCGCCGTCGCCGCCGCTCTGAGCTTCCACCCGCCGCGTATCCCGATCGTCTCCACCGCCACCGGCGCCCTCGCCACCGACGAGGAGCTCACCTCGCCGGACTACTGGGTCGCCCAGCTGCGCGGCACCGTGCGCTTCCACGACGCCATCCGCGACCTCGACGCCCGCGGCGTGCGGACCTACCTGGAGCTGGGGCCGGACGCGACGCTGACCGCCGCCGCCCGACAGGCCATCAGCGCCACGGCCGCCGACGCCGTGGCCGTCCCGCTGCTGCGCCCCGACCGGCCGGCGGACGCGACGGTCACCGCCGCCCTGGGCACGCTGTGGGCGAACGGGACCGCGCCGGACTGGCGGGCGCTGTTCCCCGGCGCCCGCCGGGTCGACCTGCCGACCTACCCGTTCACCCGGCAGCGGTACTGGCTGACTGCCCCCGCCTCGACAGCCGGCCCCGACGCCGCCGGACACCCGCTGCTCGACCTGCGCCTCGACCTCGCGGACCGGGACGAGGCGGTGTTCTCCGGCCGGGTCTCGCGCGCGAGCAGGCCATGGCTGGCCGACCACGTCATCGACGGCCGGGTGCTGCTGCCCGGGACCGTCCTGCTCGACCTGGCCCTGGCCGCGGGCACCCGGGTGGGCTACCCCGTCGTGGCCGACCTGGCCCTGGAGGAGCCGCTCGCGCTGCCGGCCGACGCCGCCGTACGCCTGCAGGTCGCCGTCGGCCGCCCGGACTCGGCCGGCCGCCGCCCCGTCGACATCCACGCCCGGGTGGACGGCCCCACGCCGTCCACCGGTACCGGCGGCAGCGCCGGCGCGGACGGCGCCACCGGCACCGGGCCGGCGCCGGCCGGCGCGTCCGCCTGGACCCGGCACGCCTCCGGAGTGCTCACCGCCGTCGGAGCGGACGACAGCTTGTCCGCTCCGACGCCCCCTGCCGGGGCGGACTGGCCGGAGCCGGACGGCGCGGTGCTGGACGCCGCCTACCGGCGCCTCGCCGAGCACGGCTACGAGTACGGGCCGGCGTTCACCGGCCTGCGCCGGCTGGCGCGGGACGGGGACACGCTGCGCTTCGAGGTTGCGCTGCCCGAAGCCGCGACGGCGGACAGCGACGGGTTCGGCGTCCACCCGGCGCTGCTCGACGCGGCCCTGCACCCGCTGGTGCTCGAGCTCGCGCCACAGCAGGTGGGCAGCGACATCGCCCTGCCCTTCTCCTGGAGCGGAGCCCGGCTGCCCGCCGTGGCACCGGACGTGCTCCGCGTGACGGCAACGCGAATCCGGCCGGACGCGTTCGCTCTCGCGCTGTTAGACCAGGATGGCGCGCCCGTCGGCGAGATCGCCTCGGTCGTGCTGCGCCCGGTGTCCCGGCAGCGGCTCGGCCGGTCCGGGCTCGACCTGGCCACCGCGCTGCACACGCTGACCTGGCGTCCAGCGGACCTCCCCGGCGCCGGTGCCAGCCTCGGCGCCGCCTCCTCAGCCGGCTCCGCGGACGCGGCGGACGCGGCTGGCTCGGCCGACACGGACACGGACACGCCGCGCTTCGTCCTGCTCAGCGACCTGGCGTCTCCCAACGACCTGGCCGAGGCGGCCGAGGTGACGTTCCCCGGCGAGGGGGACGTCGTCGTGCCGCCGGCACCGCCGGCCGAGCCCGGCGCGGACCTGCCGGCGGCGGCGCGCGGCAC